>NZ_JBFTLU010000460.1:0-3520 GCF_056396605.1 Pseudomonas sp. 05T35 | reverse complement strand
CGCGTGGTTGACCGGGCTTCTCCCTGGGCAGACGGCACAACAGACCGCACGTTGGGAACGTGTGTTGGCAAAAGAGGGGGGTGATCGTTTCTTCGGTACTTTGGAAGCGCTGACGCGCACGGCTGATTTCCTGGTGGACTACGCACCGTTGCAGCAGCGAGTGTGGCGGATGCTTGAGGAGATGGATGCTTCGCAGGAACTTTACCAACACCTGTTCGAGGGTGTGGAATGGTCGCCTCTCGATGGGGATGACCCGTTTGCCGGTTTTGTGCGACTGGAAGACAGAATCACGTTATTCAAGGAGCCGCCTCTGAAAAAAGCCGGTCTCGATAGCGAGACGTCTCAAGCGTCATAGGTGGGGCGGGGAGTCTGTAGCCACAATGAAAAACCTTGAGTCCCGGCACACAGGTGCCGGGCTCAAGGTTTTTTTGTCGATCAGCGGCGACGGAACAGCGGTAGCGGTTCGTCGGTGGCGGCCTGGTAGGTCACCGAGAAGTCCTTGAGGCTTTCAAGGGCTTCGTACGGGTCTTTGTCGGCGCGCAATGCATACGCGTCGAAACCGCAGCGGTGCAGGTAGAACAACTGGTCGCGCAGCACATCACCGATCGCCCGCAGTTCGCCCTTGAAGCCGTAGCGGTCACGCAGCAGGCGCGCGTTGGAGTAGTTGCGCCCGTCGGTGAAGGCCGGGAAGTTCAAGGCAATGACCTGGAACTGATCAACGTCGTCACCGATTTCCTCGGCTTCTTCATCGGCATCCAGCCACACACCCAAACCGCCATCACGCGCCTTGAGCGCATGTGCGTGATCGCGCCACAGGGCCAGCGGCACGATCAGGTCGTCGCAGTTGGAAATACCGTCGAAAGTCGCGTCCTTGGGCAACAAGTGCCAGGTTTCGTCGATGACTTCGTTGTTCTTAATTATTCGCTGCATAGACGCGTTCCTTGAAGAGGTCGATGCCGATACGTTGATAGGTGTCGATGAAGCGTTCGTCTTCGGTACGTTGTTCCACGTACACGTCGATCAGCTTCGAGATCACGTCAGGCATGTCGTCCTGTGCAAAGGACGGGCCGAGGATCTTGCCCAGGCTGGCGTCACGGCTGGCGCTGCCGCCGAGCGAGACCTGGTAGAACTCTTCACCCTTCTTGTCCACTCCGAGGATGCCGATGTGCCCGACGTGGTGGTGACCACAGGCGTTCATGCAGCCGGAGATGTTCAGGTCCAGTTCGCCGATGTCGAACAGGTAGTCCAGGTCATCGAAACGGCGCTGGATGGCTTCGGCGATCGGGATCGACTTGGCGTTGGCCAGGGAGCAGAAGTCGCCACCCGGGCAGCAGATGATGTCGGTCAGCAGGCCGATGTTCGGCGTAGCGAAACCTTGCTCGCGCAATTCACCCCACAGGGTGAACAGTTGGCTCTGCTCGACGTCAGCCAGAATGATGTTCTGCTCGTGGGAGGTGCGCAGTTGGCCAAAGCTGTAGCGGTCGGCCAGGTCGGCAACGCCATCGAGCTGCTTGTCGGTCAGGTCGCCCGGCGCAACGCCGGTCGGCTTGAGCGACAGGGTCACGGCGACATAACCCGGCTTCTTGTGAGCCAGAGTGTTGCGGGTGCGCCAGCGAGCAAAGCCCGGGTATTGCTTGTCGAGTTCAGCCAGCTCAGCCGCCTGATCGTTCAGGGCTTTGTAGTCCGGATCGACAAAGTGCTTGGCGACGCGATGCACTTCGGCCTCGGTCAGCGTGGTCTGGCCACCGCGAAGGTATTCCATTTCCGCGTCGACTTTTTGTGCGAAGACTTCAGGCGTCAGGGCCTTGACCAGAATCTTGATCCGCGCCTTGTACTTGTTGTCGCGACGACCATAGCGGTTGTACACACGCAGAATGGCATCGAGGTAGCTCAACAGGTCTTGCCACGGCAGGAACTCATTGATGAACGCGCCAACGACGGGCGTACGACCGAGGCCGCCACCGACCAGCACGCGGAAACCCAGTTCGCCTGCGGCGTTGTGCACCGGCTCAAGGCCGATGTCATGGACTTCAATGGCTGCGCGGTCCGACGTCGACCCGTTGATGGCGATCTTGAACTTGCGCGGCAGGTAGGCGAATTCCGGGTGGAAGGTGGTCCACTGACGGACGATTTCGCACCACGGACGCGGATCGATCAACTCGTCGGCAGCGACACCGGCGAACTGATCGGTGGTGACGTTGCGCAGGCAGTTGCCGCTGGTCTGGATCGCGTGCATCTGCACGGTCGCCAGCTCAGCCAGGATGTCCGGGATGTCTTCCAGCGCCGGCCAGTTGAACTGTACGTTCTGCCGGGTACTGATGTGGGCATAGCCCTTGTCGTAGTCGCGGGCGATCTTGGCCATCATTCGCGTCTGGCGCGAAGTCAGTTGGCCATAAGGCACGGCAACCCGCAGCATCGGGGCGAAGCGCTGGATGTAAAGGCCATTTTGCAGGCGCAGGGGGCGGAATTCTTCTTCGCTCAGCTCGCCTGCCAGATAGCGTCGGGTCTGATCACGGAACTGCTTGACGCGGTCCTCGATGATCCGCTGATCGTACTCGTCGTATACGTACATATAGGTCCTGTTCTCAGGCTTGGGCCAATCAGGAACAGCTGCGATTTTCGCTCGCTTGATTCCGATACTGCCTTGGCAATTCTGCGCGCACGGCCGCGCACTCCCCACGGAGCCGAGGCAAGATACCAGTTTGCGTTTATGCGCAAAAGTGATGTTTGAGTATATGTAAAGAACCAAATCGACTAATGAGACTGGTTATTGTCTTACCCACATTTGTGGTGCGGGCAATCCTCTACTTAACTGTGCTCGAGTCTTTCTGCAATCACCGATAAAACCGACAAGAGGCGATGCAATGAGCAACCCAACCAAAGCACGGAAAAGTGATAGCACCGTCGATGCATGGGCAATACTGTTTCTGATCATCCTGGTAGTGGGCACTGCGGTGTTCTGGGTCAGCCATCAATAGCTAAGCGTGTCCGGGCCCTGTTCTGACGATTGTCGGACAAAACGGCGATTAATCGCGATTTACCAGCATTTCGCTGGCTATAATGCGTGGCTAATGGCTGGGGCTCGGATATTCAATGTTCAAGTTTTTCTGTGGGGTATTGCTGGCGGTTTGCTCGGTCTATGGGCCGGCTACACAAGCGGCGTCGGTGCTGTTTCTGAGCCCCGGCACTTCTGCGGAAACTTTTTGGCTGAGCTATTCGCAATTCATGCAGGCCGCCGCCCGGGATCTGGGCATGGACCTGCAGATACAGTATTGCGAGCGCGAGCCTGAAACCACGATCAAACAGGCCCGTGAAGCCCTGCAAGGGCCAAAACGCCCGGACTATCTGGTGTTCGCCAACGAGCAATATGTCGCGCCGGAAATCTTGCGACTGTCCGAGGGCAGCGGCGTGAAGCTGTTTATCGTCAATAGCGCGCTAAACGCCGATCAACTGGCGTTGCTCGGTAATCGCGAGAAAAAATATCCCGCTTTGCTCGGTAGCCTGGTGCCCAACGATGAGG
>NZ_JBFTLU010000459.1:0-3521 GCF_056396605.1 Pseudomonas sp. 05T35 | reverse complement strand
CCCC
Organism: Pseudomonas sp. 05T35; assembly: GCF_056396605.1. Classification (NCBI taxonomy): domain Bacteria; kingdom Pseudomonadati; phylum Pseudomonadota; class Gammaproteobacteria; order Pseudomonadales; family Pseudomonadaceae; genus Pseudomonas; species Pseudomonas sp. 05T35. Next base: position 3,517 of record NZ_JBFTLU010000459.1, on the reverse strand, counting down.
AGGTAGCGGCCGTGGGTGATCCGTTGTTTGGCATGGGAAATGGTCGCGCCCTTCATCGGGCCTTTCATCACCCCGGGCCCGCAGCCGGTGCACACATCCAGACTGCGCAGGCCGAGTTCGTGGCCGACTTTCTTGGTGTATTGATATTCCTCGCTGCTGATCGAGTGACCGCCCCAGCACACGACGATTTTAGGCTCCACGCCGGCACGTAGGGTGCGGGCGTTGCGCAGCAGGTGGAAGACGTAGTCGCTGATGCCTTGGGACGAGCTCAGGTCGATGCGCTGGCTGTCCAGTTCGTTCTCGGTATAAACGATGTCGCGCAGGGCGCTGAACAGCATCTCGCGGGTGCTGGCGATCATTTCGCCATCGACGAAGGCGTCTGCGGGCGCGTTGAGCAGCTCCAGGCGGACACCGCGATCTTGTTGATGAATGCGAATCTCGAAGTCCCGATAGGCTTCCAGAATGGTCTTGGCGTTGTCGACATGGGCGCCGGTATTGAGGATGGCCAGGGCGCACTGGCGGAAAAGAGAGTAGATGCTGCCTGATCCTGCGGCGCTCAGTTGCTGAACTTCGCGTTGGGACAGCGTCTCCAGGCTGCCTTTTGGGCTCACCGAAGCATTGATAACTTGTCTTGCGGTCATTCGATATTCCCTGAGAACGATGTTATCGAGCCCGACAGGCTCAGTAGCATCAGGATAGTCAGTGCCAGAGCGATCGTGCTGCTTTCATCTTCTCCGGCGACCGGGCATGAATGCAAACATCATGGCCGGTGCGCGCCGGATGGTTCGTTTGATGATGAACCGGACAGCCATGAAACAGGATTCCTGGCAGGTGGGCAATTGGGTTTTTTTCTGCGGGTGTCTGGACTTGGCGTAGAGCGAGGGATTTTTGCGAGGGCAGGAGTGAGGAGCCGGCTCGCCGTCTTGAGACTTTGCGCAATACTCAGTGGCACGTGAGCGGCAATCACCACGAAGAGGACGACAACCATCATGAAGAAGGAAACGCTCGGCGCAATTGAAGGAGAGCAGGAGGGCTCTGCCTCTCAATTGATAGAGGCGAGGATCAAGGAGCTGGGGGATTGGCGCGGTGAGACGCTTGCTCGGGTCCGGGCGCTGATCAAGCAGGCCGTTCCTGACGTGGTCGAGGAATGGAAGTGGAGAGGGGTTCCGGTATGGTCGCACGGCGGAATCATCTGCATCGGTGAGACGTACAAGCAGGTCGTGAAGATGACCTTCGCCAAGGGCGCTTCGCTGGAGGACCCTTCAGGTCTCTTCAACTCCAGCCTCGAAGGCAACACCCGGCGTGCCATTGATATCCACGAAGGCGACAGGCTTGATGAAAAAGCGTTGACGGCGCTCATCCATGCCGCCGTGGCGCTCAACACGTCGGTGCGGGCGGGCGCTCGCGCCAAATCGGCTGGATGAGCGGCCCTGCGGGATCAGGCTTCGCTCATCTGCACAAAGTGCCAGGGCGAATAATGTAAAACAGTTTCTAAAAGTCGCTGCTAGTCTTGGTAGATATGTCGCCAGATCGGCGCTGTTTGCGACTCCATTTGAGTTGCCGGTTAACCATGGGGGATTGAGCCAACACACGTCGTGGTGGTCGGGGGGATTTTACCGGCGCGTTGCCGGCAGGGCAGGCATCATGGGTAGTTCGCAAACTATTCACCCGATCTGGCTACGGCTGACCCACTGGATCAACGTCATCGCCGTGGTCATCCTGGTGATGAGCGGCTGGCGCATCTATAACGCCGCGCCGATTTTTTCCTTTCAGATTCCCGCCGGTATCACCTTGGGTGGCTGGTTGGCCGGTGCACTGCTGTGGCACTTTGCGGCGATGTGGATACTGTTCATCAACGGCATTGTTTACCTGCTGCTGAATATCTTTTCCGGGCGCATCGTCCACAAGTTCTTCCCCATACCTCCCCGCGAAGTCCTGCATGATTTCCTCGCCGCGCTCAGAGGCAAGCTCGCCCATGCGGACTTGCGGCACTACAACACCCTGCAAAAGCTCGCCTACCTGTTTGCCGTGCTCGATCTCGTTGTGCTGGTGCTGTCGGGGCTGGTGATCTGGAAGTCAGTGCAGTTTCCGTTACTGAGGGAGCTGATGGGCGGTTATGACTCGGCGCGCATCGTGCATTTTGTCTGCATGGCGTTGCTGGTCGCTTTTACCGTGGTGCATCTGGTGATGGTGGCCCTCGTGCCACGCACCCTGATTGCCATGCTGCGGGGGCGCTAACTCATGAACAGAACGACTGGAAAAGACCGGATGGATGATCCCGCCATCATCAGATCGGTGGCGCAGGAGCTTGAATTGCCTGCGCGCCGGCAATTTCTTCGGCATGCCTGGACGCTGGGTGGGATTGCCTTGCTGACAGGTTGTCGGCTGGATGACAGCGACTCGGTGGAGTCCATGCTGAAAATGGTCTCGCGCTTCAATGACAAGGTTCAGGCGGCGCTGTTCGATCCGGCCCGATTGGCACCGACCTACCCCGAGTCGATGATGACGCGCCCGTTTCCATTCAATGCCTATTACGACCGCAACGGCATTCCGGACATCGAGGAAGATGAGTTCTCACTCACGGTGGGTGGTCTGGTCCAGGACAAACACAGCTGGACCCTCGCCGAGTTGAACCAGTTGCCGCACACGACTCAGGTTACGCGGCTGATTTGCGTGGAGGGCTGGAGCGCCATCGGCAAATGGGGTGGCGTGACCTTTTCGACTTTTCTGCAACGTGTGGGCGCCGACACCCGTGCCAAATATGTCGGGCTCAAATGCGCGGATGACTATTACACCAGCATCGACATGCCGACGGCCCTGCACGCGCAAACGCTGCTGACCCTGAGCTATGACGATCAGGTATTGCCACCGGAATACGGTTACCCCCTGCGCCTGCGTATGCCGACAAAGCTGGGCTTCAAGAACCCGAAACATGTGGTGGAGATTTTCGTGACCAACGATTACCCCGGTGGATATTGGGAGGATCAGGGTTACAACTGGTTCAGTGGCAGCTGAGCAATCGGCTGTTMTGAAACGCGGCGCATTGCCGCTGTCCTTAACGCGAACTGCACAGGAGTAGTGACATGAAGAAGCTGATTGCTGCGGCGATTGCTGCCGTAGTCCTGGTGGTGGCCGCCCCGTTGTTTGCGGCGCAAGCCAATACGAATGACATGTCCAAGGATCAGATGGACAAGGACACGATGAAAAAGGACACGATGAAAAATGACGAAATGAAAAGTAATGCCGCCAAGACCACCAAGCACCACTACAAGACCAAGGGCGAGAAGACCAAGAGTGCCACCATGAAGAAAGACAGCATGGAGAAAGGTGGCGCGATGAAGAGCGAGGGCATGGAGAAAAAGGACGAAATGGGCAATGACACGATGAAAAAATATTAAGGCGCCCGGTCGCTTCAGCAGTGGATCACGTGTGGTCCTGCCCAGGACATGCCAGGGTCATCAGTAGCTGCTGAGGCACCAGAACAGCTGTCGGTCATGGCGTCAGGAGTGGCTCATTC
>NZ_JBFTLU010000458.1:0-5318 GCF_056396605.1 Pseudomonas sp. 05T35 | reverse complement strand
GAAAGACCCCGAGCTGGTCTTTGGGTTAGTGGGGCCGATTGGCGTAAACCTTGACCCCGTTATCGCGGTATTGAAAAGCCAGCTTAATGGCCTTGAGTACACTCCTCATGTCGTCAGGCTCAGCGAGCAGATAGAAAGTTTTTTTGATACTTCTCACAACTCGAAGCCTGAAGCTGAACGCATAGCTGCGCTCATGGAAGCGGGTACGAGACTCAGGGTTGAGGGCAACGAGGGTGCCGCAGTAGCGATGCTGGGACTAGCGGCAATCCGGCAGCTTCGAGATGACCACAGCGGAGGGGAGCCCTCAAGACACGCGTTCATTTTGAGGTCCTTGAAGCATCCTAAAGAAGTTGAAATGCTCCGGGCCGTGTACGGGAAAGGATTTTTTCTTATTTCTGTCTACTCACCTCGCGATGTCCGCGTAACCGCCTTATCTGAAAAAATAAGTAGATCCCAGTTTGGAGTGGGAACTAACCCTCGTGCGATTGCCGAAGCGTTAGTTCAAAAGGATGAGCAGGAAGAAAGCATCCCTCTCGGCCAAGATGTAAAAGATGCTTTTCCCCTGGCGGACCTCTTTGTCGACGGGAGGAGCAAATCAACTATAGATTTTCAAATAGGTCGTTTTCTACAACTCATATTTGGAAGTTCCTTTCTCACACCCTCACGTGACGAGCATGGCATTTATCACGCCAGATCTGCCGCGCTGCGGTCAGCGGATCTAAACCGGCAAGTTGGCGCTGCTATCTTGAAGCCAGAGGGAGATATTATTGCAGTAGGATGCAACGACGTCCCTAAGTCTGGAGGTGATTTGTATTGGCCGGGGGATAAAGATGACGCCCGTGATTTCCAAAAAGGTATCGACTCAATGGCAGACGAGCGGGTACAGGTTTTGGGGGAAATGCTCGAGCGCCTAAATACAAATGGTTTACTCTCTGCCAAGGCAACAGAAAAAGATATTAGCTCACTGGTGCAAAATTTGATTTCCGGGGCGGACAAAAAAATACTTAAGAACACTAGGATAATGAATATCCTAGAGTTTGGCAGGAGCGTTCATGCTGAAATGGCTGCGCTGATGTCCGCCGCGCGCTTAGGGGTATCCGTCGCTGGAGCGACGTTGTATTGCACGACATTTCCTTGTCATATGTGTGCTCGGCATATTGTGGCGAGTGGTATCAAGCGTGTCGTTTATATTGAGCCGTATCCGAAGAGCAAAGCCAAACAGTTGCATCAGGACTCGATTAGCATTGATGCCCCGACCGCGTCGAGAACGCAGGTGAATTTTGAGCCGTTCCAAGGCATCGCGCCACGTCAGTATCAAGAAATATTCGAGCCAAGTCGGCCGCGTAAAGATGATGATGGGAGGGCCGTAGACTGGCGGGAAATGGGCCATCAGCCCCGTATCGTGCGGTATATCGACACCTACCTTCAGCTGGAGCAACTGATAGTCGGTCGTGAAATTCCAAACCTTCTTGCTAAACTTAATGTTAAACTCTCAGCAGACTGAATACGGAGCGGGGAACATGAAAAAGTCAAGTGTTTTGGCGCAGCAAGTGATCAAGGCTCAACAAGCCATGCAAGAGTGGCCCGAGTCAATTAGATCTGGGCTGAAACTTGAAAACTCCGTCAGTTTTATTGTTCGCGATTCTAACGAGAAACAAGAGTCAGCATCTGGCACGAAAAATCGTAACACCCGATGATCCCTTAAATTTAGGTGTCTCGGATTAATATAGCTACCGCTGTTTTATTGTTAGCGGCTTTATATTAACTTGTCACGCTTAGATAGTGACTGAGCAGGATGCGACCTCATCGTCAGGTTGAGTTACGTCATGCCCATGCTCAATGAAATGCGCTGGTGTGTGCAGCGCAAGAGCATCACTGATCCGCTCGGGCTTGAGCGTGTTGGTTTCACCGAGAAAACCCAGATAATAGTCCCGGTCATAGAAGAGGGTGATCTCGCTCTGATGAACCCATGGCCACACCAGCAGACAAGCGACCCGGTAATAACCTTGTGAGCGGTCAGCAGCGTTGGACAGGTGTCTAGCGGCTTCGAGCAGTTGCTGAATGCAGAAGGCCTGAACTTCGATCCTGGCTTGAGGGCCTTGGACCAGGGCTGCGTGCACCGGGATCTTCCAGTGTGTGTAGCGCTCCATGTGCACGGATCGCGGGTGAAACTCGTCGCGAAAACTGGAGGCCCAGCGTTCCAGAGCGCGAAGGCGGCGGGGAATGCCTCTGAGTGGCTTGTTGCTGAGGGCGATTTGCCGCATTGATACGTCCTTGTGATGCCGAAAAGTCTTTCGTTGTTGTCTGCTGGCGCAATGGAAAAGTGGATGGGGCCACTTTCATATCAGCCAAAGCCCTGCCCAGTATCAGTCCATGAAAAGGGGGCAAGCTGCCCCCAACCCGATCATTCACTGAATATCTTTCAAATAATCCTTAAGCGCAATCAGCGGACTATCAAGCTGCTCCAGCGTCTGCGCAGCGCTGAAATCTCCCGACAATCTATCCAGCTCCCGACCCAGCGGCGTACCAGCCCCACGCATTAAGCCACTTTGACTTTAATGGTCTCGATATCACCTCTGCGTACCAGCAAAGCGGCCTTTGGCTTTTGCAATGAAAAGCGGTTTCTTCTGCGTTTCATAGCCAATTCTGAGTTCACGCTCCGATCAGTTCTAGTGTGCGCTGAACGCTGAATTTGCATACGACCATCGTCACGACGATTCCTAATGGGCGAGCTGTTCTGCTAGGTTACGACGCTCACAAGGATTTTTGACAGGAGGTCATAGTGGCTAAGCCAGCAGCGCGTAAGAGTGATCCATACAGTTGTCCGTTGCCGGGGCACGGTAGCAATCCCATTGCGACAGGTTCTCCTGACGTGTTTTTTGACGGTCTTCCCGCTGCGAGTCAGGGCGACACCTGCACTTGCGGTAGTGCGCTTTCATCAGGGTTGTCTTCGACTGTGTTCATCAACGGCAGGAATGCCGCAACCATCGACACCGGTGGCGCCCACGGCGGCATCGTAGTTGGCGGGTCGGGGACGGTGATAATCGGAGATAGCCATACACCCTGCGAGTTTGTACCTCCCACGCCATTAGCTGGTTACGCGCGCTGGATCGGCTTCAGAATCCCTGCTGAAGAAAGCTACGAGGGCTTGTCGTGCATCGCGCATTTCGAGGATGGCTCATCACTGCCTGGTGTATTCGATAAAGACAACGCGGTGAAGTTTTCGAACACGTCCGGTAAGACATGCGTGATGCTCAAATTCGAAGACGAGGCGCCTATGGTTTCCTCGTCTCTCACAGAGAGCTTTTTGAACAGAATTCTAGGATAAGGAACATCCTATGACCGAGCCGTATCTCGTCACCGGCAGCTATGTTGTTCAGCGTGAGCATGCCTTACAAGACTCTCCACTCGACAAGGCGTTAGAGCTGATGGAGGGCACTGCACTGAGATTCTCTCTAGACGCGATCTCTGACGAAAAAGTAAGGGCGAGCTATACGAAAAACATAAAGCGTATGTCACAGCAGACGCTGGAGGATGTGAAGGCCGGGAAAATTACGGCGCGAGAGGGTGTGCAGTTCAGCAACGAGATGCGAAACAAGATCTTGATGGAACACCGCAAGGTCACCTCTGCGCAGGGCTTGGCTGTCGTCCAAAAAAAGAAGGCGGGTGGCAGAGATCTGCAGAAGCTTTTTGATCGTTACTCCAACGATCTTTTCAAAAAAAATTACGACTTCCTTTCTCCAGCGGAACAGAACAAGGTTCATTACACAATTTTGGAAGCGGCAGGGCGCGATGATGTCAAATTTACGCAGGGCACTAAAAAAATGCAGCTCATGGGCAAACTTGGCATTTTGGTGACCGCTGCTCTGGCTACTTATCAAATTCTGAATGCAGAAAATAAAGTAAAAGAAACGGCACGTCAGGGCCTCATAATGGGTGGCGGTGCGGCGGGTGGTATTTTGGCTGGGCTTGGAGTCAGCGCCTTCTGTGGGCCAGGCGCTCCGATCTGTGCATTTGCAGTTGTAATTGTTGGAACTGTTGCCGGTGGTTTCGCCGGCCAAACCGCAGCGGACTCGCTCGATGAGGAATTAGAGGAGTTCTCGCATTGGAACATTTTTTAAGTCAGCCTGAACTGACAAAAATTAGAGTCGCACTCTCGGATCCGTTCAATGATTTTCCGGTTGATTACGACTACATAGCAAGGCAGGTGAGAGGTGTTGATCCTCAAACCCTCTACGAGATCCTTTACTCCGAAGTCGCGCCAGTGTGCTACACCAATATTGCGGCAGCCCTTCCAACAGTATGGACAGGCTTCGATCCCGACTCCCTCAACGCCATGATTGAAGAAAGATACGCGGCCAGGAGAAACAATTGGTTTCGTAGGCAGTTCGACAAGCTGCTTGTCCGCTGGCTGGAATACAACTACGGGTATATCTGGAAGGAAATCGTCAGCAGGCTGTGAGCTCGCAGTGAGAAGTTTGGATTTTTTCGACTTGTAGCTATCAACAAAAAGGGCCCGTTTGGGCCCTTTTTCAGATGAAGCGATCTTACTTTTTCAGCCTGCTTTCAACCACTTCGGAGCCGTGCTCGACTTTCCACCAGTGGGGGACAGGTCCATTCTCACATCAGCCAAACCCCTGCCCAGTATCAGTCGGTGAAAAGGGGGCAAGCTGCCCCCAACCCGATCACTCACTGAATATCTTTCAAATAATCCTTAAGCGCAATCAGCGGACTATCAAGCTGCTCCAGCGTCTGCGCAGCGCTGAAATCTCCCGACAATCTATCCAGCTCTCGACCCAGCGGCGTACCAGCCCCACCAATCGCCTCAAGCGCCAGCCCCACGCATTCAGCCACTTTGACCTTGATGGTCTCGACATCACCTCTGCGTACCAGCAAGCCGAATACGTCCCGCTGGTAGTCGCCCATCATCAGGTCGTCGCGCAGGATCGGGCTTTGGTCTTCCGTTTCGTAGGCGAGTTTTAGGGAGAAGAGGGCGACTGTTTCCAGGGGTAATTCCATGGAGGGGAATCCTTGTGAAATGGTCCGCCGGTCAAGGGGTGTGGAAGAGAAGCAGGATCAAAAGATCGTCCGAACGCGGCCCGAACCTTCGGCAGCTCCCACGGGGGCGGGGTGGCTTTTCTATAGGCGAAAAAAAAGGCCTTGCTAAGCAAGACCTTTCTTAATTTTGGTGCCCCGAGGGAGACTCGAACTCCCACTCCTTTCGAAAACGGATTTTGAATCCGCCGCGTCTACCAATTCCGCCATCAGGGCTCAATGGCGGCGAAGTATAGAGATGAGATAACCGTCGGTCAATCAGG
>NZ_JBFTLU010000457.1:0-3525 GCF_056396605.1 Pseudomonas sp. 05T35 | reverse complement strand
ACTCTTGCCAGCCGATATTCTTTCCCTAAAAAATCCGGGAGGAAAACGATGCCTGCGTTCCCTACGGCGGCTAATGCCTGGATGCGCAGATCATTGCTGGTAACGGAAAGCGGTCTCCCTTCCAGGCGATCTAAGAGCCATCGTTGCTGTATCGAATCGCCCATGCTCCGGTCGTAGCCTATAAACTCATACTTGTCAGGTTTTCGTTGAGTGATGTAATCCTGACTTGCGTAAGGGAAGAAGCGCAAAAAGCCCAGGCTTTTGGCAACAACGCTCTGTTCTTCCGGCCTGCTGAAGGTAATGGMAATATCGGTTTCTTTCCTCTCCAACGACGCGATGGACTTGGCGCCAACGAGCCTCAGTTGCAACCGGGGATGACGTTCGCGTAACGCCCCGAGTCGCCGAGCTACCAGAGTCCCGAGGTATGCAGGAGGTGCAGACAAGATCACCTCACCCTCAATGCGACTTTCCTCGCGGTCAACGAATCGCTGAAGCGCAAATGACGCGATCTCCATCTGCGTGGCATATTCGTTTACCCTGACCCCGTCTTCAGTTAGCTGGTAAACACGGCCTCTTCGATCCACTAGCTTCATGTTCAGAGATGCTTCGAGGGCCGCGATCCTGCGAGCTACGGTTGCGTGCTCCACTCCTAGTGAACGTGCGGCACCAGCCAGGGATCCTTCACGAGCAAAGGCAGAGAAAAAGCGCAGGCTATCCCAGTCAAGCATATTTAATCATCAGGTTGGCGTAAGGGGCTTAGAGTACGTAAGCAAAGGCCTAGCTTACCGCTTAAAAGGCCAGAGAAAGTGTGTATGTTGCCGCTGACCCAAAACTGCCCCCAGGTGTTCAACTGTTTCTGCTCAATTTTTGAGCAGAAGAACACCGGCTGATCAGCATGGAAATGATGGGCAAAATTCGGCGCATGTATTTTCGTGACAAGCTGTCGCTGCATCGGTCGCGGTAGGGATGGCAGTTACCTGCCACCCCGCACAGATCCGTACGTGCGGAACTACCGCATACGGCTTCTGCCTCGGGTAGCAGTCGTCTGTATCCTTCCCGAGTGGGTGTCATCGCCGATGAAATGAGACTGCCAGTCACGAGCGCTTCTTTGATCGAGGCGGCTCAGTTTTCAATCAGCGCCAACATGCAGTGCGCCGTGAGTTCCGCAAGCGCTTCATCTGGCGGCATCTTTTGCGCAGGGATAAAAATCGTGACATTGGGCATTTCTGCTCTACCGTGATACTTCGGATGTGGCGTCACCGCTGCTCGTCAATTGCTCTGTCATCGGCACATAGAGGTGGACGTCCTCCGGCAAATATTCCACGCCGGATTCGATGGGACGATCGAGCTTCGCCAGCCATCGATGCTCCGGAAACTTCTCCAATGCTACTGCTTGAATCTGATAAGGCGTGAGGCCCATCCTGATGAGCGGGTCGGGGCCGGTTGCGCTCACCACCAGATATTCGTCTGCACCGATGGCAGGAGCACGGTCAAGACCACTATAAAGATTGCGATGCCAATCGGTGATGTGCTGTTGCCAGCGCGCGAAGTTTCCACCGCCTTTCTGACGATATTCATCTCCCTGAAGAACGTCTAGATTGTCGATTGAATGAACGGCAAGGTAAACAGGGCAACCGGCGCTCACTGCTTTGAAACGCTGCGATGTATGGAATCCGCTCACTGAAATGAGCGCGGGCAGTTTTTCCAAGCTGTAAAAATGATTCCACTCTGCTTCGCTGGCTGGATCGGCGAAGGTGCATTCCACTGTATAGATCATCAGATTACTCCTGGCCGGGAGTCTCATGCGCCCGGCTTCGCTTGTTGATATCCTGTCACGGTATGACTTGTATCGCGGCGTATAAAACGATTTTTTGGTAACCTTCATTGATAAAATATCAAGATGGCTTGGGTACCTCGCCCTGAATCAGGAACACTCATGCGCCGAAAGATCCCCAGCAACACTGCACTGATGGCATTCGAGGCTGCCGCCCGTCATGGCAGCTTCGCGCGCGCGGCGGACGAACTATCTGTCACCGAAGGGGCCATCAGTCGTCAGATTGGCCGACTGGAAGCATTCCTCGGTGTCACGCTGTTCGAGCGAATCGGAAATCGCGTCCGACTCCTGCCTAACGGGGAGCGCTACGCAGCCCAGGTTCGGGAGTCGCTTGATCGGTTGAATCGGGATAGCCAATACCTGATGGGACAGCCGAGCGATGGCGCGAGTCTCGACATCGCCACCGTCCCGACTTTCGCAATGCGGTGGCTCATTCCACGTTTGCCACAATTTCGGCAGAAGCATCCGAACATCTCAGTGCACCTTGCCGAGCGTACGGAACCCTTCGTCCTCGCCGGAAGCGGGTTCGATGCTGCAATCCATTTCGAGCATCCGGCATGGACAGGAATGCGGACGCACCCTCTGTTGAATGAGGTGCTGGTTCCGGTTTGCCATCCCKAACTTCTGAAGGACGTCAAAATGGCAATTGCACTGGATATCCTGCCGCGACTGCATCGACGACAGAACCCTGATGCGTGGCAACGCTACGCCGAGGAGACTGGAATCGCACTGACCAATCCTGCAATTGGTGCGCGTTATGATCTTCATGCAATGTTGATCGAGGCTGCTTTGGCCGGTCTTGGCGTTGCTTTGGTACCGCGTTTCTACATTGAAACCGAACTTGCGCAAGGTCGGTTGGCTGCTCCGTGGCCAGATGGGAAAACAATCTCCAAAACCTTCAGCCTCATCCTCCCCGAGCCTATTGGACTGAGCAGAGAGCCAATACGAGCGTTTGCTCAATGGATACTGGATGAGGCGAAGAAGGCAACAATGGTTGAGCTGTAGGCGTGAGAGAGCGTTGGTCAGAGCGGACACTGTTAAACGGCTTGATACCACTGCGATCCGAAGAGGGTTCGGCAGCCCCAGTGGCCGAGCTCTGCTGCACCCTGACGTATTTGAGAAACCATGGCTCAATGCTGTACGACTCGATGTTTCTACCGTATATGATGTAGTGGTCTAATGAAGCCGGACACCCATTTAGGCGAGAATGCTCGCCAGATCTAGGTGTCAGATGACCAAACAACGCCGTGTTTTTTCCGCTGAAATCAAGCGCGAGGCTGCCGACCTCGTGCTCAAGCAAAGCTACAGTTTCATCGAAGCCAGTCGTTCACTCGGCGTCGGTGAGTCGGCACTACGCCGCTGAGTCAACCAGGTTCGGCAGGAGTGCAAAGGCGTTACTCCGCAAAGTAAAGCGCTGACCCCGGAACAACAGTAAATCCAGGAGCTGGAAGCTCGTATCGCTCGACTCGAGCGAGAGAAATCCATCCTGAAAAAGGCTACCGCGCTCTTGATGTCAGAAGATCACGAGCGTTCGCACTGATTGACCAACTGAGCGTCCGCGAGCCGGTTGATTGGCTGTGCAAGTTGTTTGAAGCCACTCGCTCGTGTTACTACGCCCAGCATCTCAGGCGCCGGACTCCGGATGTTGAGCGGCTTCGGCTGCGCAGTCGGGTCAATGAACTGTTCACAGA
>NZ_JBFTLU010000456.1:0-7368 GCF_056396605.1 Pseudomonas sp. 05T35 | reverse complement strand
ACTTCTTCCTTCTCGATCTTGCTTGGCTGACCTTCAGCCGCCAGCCAGGACATGCGCACTTCATAACTCAACACCTGCACCGCTGCCCCAAGGTTCAGCGAGCTGAACTCAGGGTCTGATGGAATGTGCACGTGATAATGACATCGCTGCAGCTCTTCATTGGTCAGGCCGGAATCTTCACGGCCAAAGACCAAAGCAATCTCGGCGCCTTGAGCTGCTTCCTCAACCGCTTTCGTCCCGCATTCACGGGGATCGAGCAGCGGCCAAGGGATACGACGGTCACGCGCACTGGTGCCCAGCACCAGGTTGCAACCGACCAGCGCATCTTCCAGCGTGGCGACGACTTGGGCGTTTTCCAGGATGTCACCGGCACCGGACGCTCGCGCATCGGCTTCGTGATGGGGGAACAGGCGCGGCTCGACCAGCACCAGTCGCGACAGCCCCATGTTCTTCATGGCACGCGCAGCCCCGCCGATATTCCCCGGATGGCTGGTATTGACCAGGACGACACGAATGTTCTGCAGCAAGGGAGGCGCTCTCTGACAGGGAAATTAGGGAGCAAATCTTACAGTTCCTCCTACCGTTAAGCTATGAAAGCGAACGTCGACCTTCACCTGTAGAAACTTTCTGATAGAATGCTCGGCTTTCTTTAACAACCTTAGGTGACACATCCATGCAGCCCATGCTGAATATCGCGCTGCGCGCCGCCCGCAGCGCCAGTGAATTGATTTTCCGCTCCATCGAGCGCCTGGATACCATCAAGGTCGACGAAAAAGACGCCAAGGACTACGTGTCCGAAGTGGATCGCGCTGCCGAACAGAAAATCATCGACGCACTGCGCAAGGCCTACCCGAATCATTCGATCATGGGTGAAGAGACCGGCATGCACGCCGGCTCCGGGATCGAAGGCGAAGAATACCTGTGGATCATCGATCCACTGGACGGCACCACCAACTTCCTGCGCGGCATTCCTCACTTCGCTGTCAGCATCGCCTGCAAATACCGCGGYCGCCTGGAGCACGCTGTTGTTCTGGACCCGGTTCGCCAGGAAGAATTCACCGCCAGCCGTGGTCGCGGTGCCCAACTGAACGGTCGTCGCCTGCGCGTCAGCGGTCGCACCAGCCTGGACGGCGCCCTGCTGGGTACCGGCTTCCCGTTCCGTGACGACCAGATGGACAACCTCGACAACTACCTGGGCATGTTCCGCGCCTTGGTTGGCCAGACCGCCGGCATCCGCCGCGCTGGCGCAGCGAGCCTGGACCTGGCTTATGTAGCTGCCGGCCGTTTCGACGCTTTCTGGGAGTCGGGCCTGTCCGAGTGGGACATGGCGGCAGGCGCCCTGCTGATCCAGGAAGCTGGCGGCCTGGTGAGCGACTTCACCGGCGGTCACGACTTCCTTGAAAAAGGCCACGTCGTTGCCGGCAACACCAAATGCTTCAAAGCAGTACTGACGGCCATCCAGCCGCACCTGCCAGCCTCGCTGAAACGCTAAACGCCAGGCACAAAAAAGCACCCTCCGGGGTGCTTTTTTTATGCCTGAAATCTGCCCCCGCAAACACCACATCCCCAATGTGGGGGCTCGCTCCCACAGGGAATGAGGGGTGGGGCATGAATCCCGGGCATAAAAAAGCACCYGTTCGGGTGCTTTTTTGAGTCTGGGATTCAGCTTATTTCTGAGCGGGCTGGTTCTGGCCGAGGATCAGATGACCGTCCTTGTCGACCGGGATCTGGTTGCCCKGATCACGATCCATCCGCACTTTGCCTTCCTTGCCGCCCAGCGAATACCGAACGTCATAGCCTACGAGCTTGTCGCTGACGTCATTGACCGTCTCGCAACGTCTTTGCATCGTGGTGGAGGTATCACGCTCCTGCATGCCCTCCTGCACCCGGTTACCGGCGTAACCGCCGCCAACTGCACCGGCGACCGTGGCGAGCTTCTTGCCATTACCGCCACCGACCATGTTGCCCAACAAACCACCGCCGACCGCACCGATCACCGTACCGAGGATCTGATGCTCATCCTTCACCGGCGCCTGCCGGGTCACAGGCACATCCCTGCACACTTCACGCGGAGTCTTGATCTGTGTTTTGACAGGCTCGACTGCCAGTACTTGCGCATACTCAGGTCCGCCGCTTTTTACCAGGCTGTAGGTGGCAACAGCGCCTCCGGCAGTGACACCGACAGCACCCAATACCGCACCAACCAGTAACGACTTGTTCACTTGAACCTCCTGACCATCACATGCGGGACGTGCCCGCGCCTTTCCAAACCTTGGAGCATAAAAAAAGGCGCGAGTTCAATACTCGCGCCTTCTGGTTATAACGAGAGGAAATAACGCCTCAAGGACGGTCGTCCACTTCCTTCTCGGTATTGGCCGGAGGAATCAGGTCCTCGCTGCTCAGGTTCAGCCAGATCAGCACCACGTTGGCGATGTAGATCGACGAGTAAGTACCCGCCAGAACACCGATAAACAGCGCAATGGAGAAACCGAACAGGTTGTCACCACCGAAAAACAGCAGCGCGGAGATCGCCAGCAAGGTGGAGATCGACGTCGCCATGGTCCGCAGCAGGGTTTGCGTGGTCGAGATGTTGATGTTCTCGATCAGGCTGGCCTTGCGCAACACCCGGAAGTTCTCACGAACCCGGTCAAATACCACAATGGTGTCGTTGAGCGAGTAACCGATGATCGCCAGCACCGCCGCCAGTACCGTCAGGTCGAAGGTGACCTGGAAGAACGACAGGATACCGATGGTCACGATCACGTCGTGGATCAGCGAGACAATCGCACCGACCGCGAACTTCCACTGAAAGCGGAACGCCAGGTAGATCAGAATGCCGCCCAGCGCCATCAGCATGCCGAGGCCGCCCTGGTCGCGCAGTTCTTCACCCACCTGCGGACCGACGAACTCGACGCGCTTGACCACAGCCGGGTTGTCGCCGCCGACTTTCTGCAGCGCTTCAGCGACCTGGTGACCCAGTTGCGGGTCTTCGCCAGGCATGCGCACCAGCAGATCGGTGGTCGCGCCGAAGCTCTGAACGATCGCTTCGTGATAACCCGCCTCAGTCAGCTGGGAACGAACTTTCAAGACGTCGGCCGGACGCTCGTAGGTCAGCTCGATGAGCGTACCGCCAGTGAAGTCCAGACCGTAGTTCATGCCCTTGTGGAAGCAGCTGAACAACGCCAGAGCGGTAAGGAACAATGTGACGCCGAACGCAACGTTGCGAACGCCCATGAAGTTGATAGTACGTAACATGGCAGCCCCTTAAATCCACAACTTCTTGAAGTCACGACCGCCGAAGATCAGGTTGACCATCGCGCGGGTCACCATGATGGCCGTGAACATCGAGGTAAAGATCCCGAGGGACATGGTCACTGCGAAACCTTTGACCGGACCGGTGCCCATGGCAAAGAGGATGCCGCCGACCAACAGGGTGGTCAGGTTGGCGTCGAGAATCGCGGTGAATGCCCGGCCGAAGCCTTCGTTGATTGCCCGCTGCACGGTCATGCCGGCCGCGATCTCTTCACGTATCCGCGAGAAGATCAGTACGTTGGCGTCGACCGCCATACCCATGGTCAAGACGATACCGGCGATACCTGGCAGGGTCAGCGTTGCCCCCAGCAGCGACATCAAGGCCAGCAGCAACACCATGTTCACCGCCAGTGCAACCGTGGCGATCAAACCGAAGAAGCGGTAGATGGCCATGATGAACAGAGAAACGAACAGCATGCCCCACAGCGACGCATCGATACCCTTGGTGATGTTGTCAGCACCCAGGCTTGGACCGATGGTGCGTTCTTCAGCAAAGTACATCGGTGCCGCCAGGCCACCGGCTGCCGCCAGACGGAACTCCAGGTTGGCCGTCTTGCCGAGGATACGCTTGGCTTCGGCAGTGTCTTGCACGCCTGGCAGCTCAACCACGATGCGGTTGGCACCCTGACGTTGAACGATCGGTTCGGCAACACCCAGCTCGTTGACGCGGTTACGCACCGTGGTCAAGTTCTGCTTGATGGAGTATTCGCGGATTTCCGCCAGCTTGGCCGGGGTCATCGCCAGACGCAGTACCGATTGACCATTGAGGTCGGCCGGAACAATGTCGAAATCGTTGAAGTTCTTGCGGATCAGCGCGCGAGCCTCTTCGCGGGAAGCGTCATCACTGAAGCCCAGCTGAATGGCGCCATTGATCTGCGGCAGGCTGCGATAGCGCAGTTTCTCTTTACGCAGCAGGCTCTTGACGTCGCCTTCGTAGACTTTCAGGCGGGCGTCGAGGGCTTTTTCCATGTCCACTTCGAGCAGGAAGTGCACACCACCGGACAAGTCCAGACCCAGCTTCATCGGATGCGCGCCGACAGTGCGCAGCCATTGCGGAGTGGTTTGTGCCAGGTTCAGTGCGACGACGTAGTCATCACCCAGCGCCTTGCGCACGACGTCTTTGGCTGGCAGTTGGTCTTCCGCCTTGGTCAGGCGCAACAGACCGCCCTTGCCATTGGCCGACAGAGTGGCCGCCTTGACGTTGATCCCGGCATCGTTGAGCGCTTTGCTTACACGATCCAGATCAGCCTGATTGACCTGCAGCGCAGTGCTTGCACCGCTGACCTGAATGGCCGGATCGTCAGGATAAAGATTGGGAGCGGAATAAATCAGACCGACCGCCAGCACCGCCAGGATCAGAATGTATTTCCACAGAGGGTATTTGTTCAGCATCACGCCGCCCGCTTATGACGCGGGGCGCCTTGCGCGCCCCGTCGATTGAGTAGAAGTTGAAACTTAGATCGCTTTTAGCGTGCCTTTTGGCAGCGTGGCGGCAATGGCGCCCTTTTGGAATTTCATTTCGACAGTGTCGGAAACTTCCAGAACAACGAAATCATCTGCCACTTTAGTGATCTTGCCGGCAATACCACCGGTGGTCACAACTTCGTCGCCTTTCTGCAGGCTGCTCAGCAGGTTCTTCTGCTCTTTGGCGCGCTTGGCCTGTGGACGCCAGATCATCAGGTAGAAGATGACCAGGAAGCCGACCAGGAAAATCCACTCAAAGCCGCCGCCCATTGGGCCTGCCGCAGGGGCACCAGCATCAGCCATGGCATTAGAGATAAAAAAGCTCATTTAGCACTCCAGTTGCAAATGTTGAATCTTGGGGTCAGAAAACTCAGTCCAAAGGCGGTACGGGTAACCCGCGTTTGGCGTAGAAGGCATCGACAAAGGCGGCCAATGTACCCTGTTGAATAGCCTCGCGCAAACCAGCCATAAGTACCTGGTAATGGCGCAAATTGTGGATGGTATTCAACATGCTACCCAGCATTTCTCCACACTTGTCCAGATGGTGCAGATAAGCACGGGAGAAGTTCTGGCAGGTATAGCAATCGCAGGTCGGATCGAGCGGCGAATCATCATGGCGATGAAACGCGTTACGGATCTTCAGCACGCCAGTATCAATGAACAAGTGCCCATTGCGGGCATTACGGGTTGGCATCACGCAATCGAACATGTCCACACCGCGGCGCACACCCTCAACCAAGTCTTCCGGTTTGCCAACGCCCATAAGGTAACGAGGTTTGTCAGCCGGCATCTGGCCTGGCAGATAATCCAGCACCTTGATCATCTCGTGCTTGGGCTCGCCGACCGACAGACCGCCGATCGCCAGGCCGTCAAAACCGATCTTGTCGAGGCCTTCCAGGGAGCGCATGCGCAGGTCCTGGTGCATGCCGCCCTGAACGATGCCGAACAGCGCCGCCGTGTTGTCGCCATGAGCGTTTTTCGAACGCTGGGCCCAGCGCAACGACAGCTCCATGGACACCCGCGCCACATCTTCATCGGCCGGGTACGGCGTGCATTCGTCGAAAATCATCACGATGTCGGAGCCCAGGTCGCGCTGAACCTGCATCGACTCTTCCGGGCCCATGAACACTTTCGCGCCATCCACCGGAGAAGCGAAGGTCACGCCCTCCTCCTTGATCTTGCGCATGGCGCCCAGGCTGAACACCTGGAAACCGCCGGAGTCGGTCAGAATCGGGCCTTTCCACTGCATGAAATCGTGCAGGTCGCCGTGCTTCTTGATCACTTCGGTACCAGGACGCAGCCACAGGTGAAAGGTGTTGCCCAAAATGATCTCGGCGCCGGTCGCCTCGATATCCCGCGGCAACATGCCCTTGACCGTGCCGTACGTGCCGACCGGCATGAAGGCCGGGGTTTCGACAGTGCCACGCGGGAACGTCAGGCGACCACGGCGAGCCTTGCCGTCAGTGGCCAGCAATTCGAAAGACATACGACTTTTACGACTCATTCTTGATCCTCAGGGGCCAAACCCTTGGGGGCAGTTGGCGCAGGATTACGGGTGATGAACATCGCATCACCGTAGCTGAAAAAGCGGTATCCATGCTCGACGGCGGCCTTGTAGGCGGCCATGGTCTCGGGATAACCGGCGAACGCCGAAACCAGCATCAACAGCGTGGATTCGGGCAAATGAAAGTTGGTGACCAGGGCATCGACCACATGGAACGGCCGGCCTGGGTAGATAAAGATATCGGTGTCGCCGCTGAACGGCTTGAGCACGCCATCGCGCGCCGCGCTTTCCAGCGAACGCACGCTGGTGGTCCCCACCGCCACCACGCGCCCACCCCGCGCACGGCACGCAGCAACCGCATCCACCACGTCCTGGCCGACTTCCAGCCATTCACTGTGCATGTGGTGATCTTCGATCTTCTCGACCCGCACCGGCTGAAAGGTGCCCGCGCCGACGTGCAAGGTCACGAACGCGGTCTCGATACCCTTGGCGGCAATCGCCTCGAGCAACGGCTGATCGAAATGCAGCCCCGCCGTCGGTGCCGCCACCGCGCCCAAACGCTCGGCGTAGACCGTCTGATAACGCTCGCGGTCCGAGCCTTCGTCCGGGCGGTCTATATAAGGAGGCAACGGCATGTGCCCGACGCGGTCGAGCAACGGCAGCACTTCTTCGGCGAACCCCAGTTCGAACAACGCATCGTGACGCGCGAGCATTTCAGCTTCGCCACCGCCGTCGATGAGGATCTTGGAACCCGGCTTCGGCGACTTGCTGGAACGCACATGGGCCAGCACGCGATGACTGTCGAGCACCCGCTCGACCAGAATTTCCAGCTTGCCGCCGGAAGCTTTCTGGCCAAACAGCCGCGCCGGAATCACCCGGGTATTGTTGAACACCATCAAATCGCCCGGGCGCAAATGCTCAAGCAAATCAGTGAATTGACGGTGCGCCAGAGCGCCGCTGACCCCATCCAGGGTCAACAGGCGACTGCCGCGCCGCTCAGCCAAAGGGTGGCGAGCGATCAGCGAATCAGGGAGTTCGAAAGTAAAGTCAGCAACGCGCATGATGGGGTTCGTCTAGCAGGGCCGGGA
>NZ_JBFTLU010000455.1:0-3579 GCF_056396605.1 Pseudomonas sp. 05T35 | reverse complement strand
GTTCGGGTCAAATGGCAGGTGGCTGTAGAACTGGCGGAACAGTTTGTCGGTGAAGTGGGTGTTTTCGTCGTCCCAGTCGAAGTCGTAGAGCACCAGAGTTTCGTCCATGCGGTCGGCTTCGCCGCTGCTGCTGTAGGCCGGCAGTTGGGTGCCGTGGCCGGAATAGAACAGCACGCGCTCGTCGCCGGCGCGGGCGCCTTCCACCAGCCATTCGAGGCGCTCGACGAAGTTCGCCCGCGTCGCTCGGGCGTCGTGCAGCAACCGAATGTCGCCGGCGTCGTAGCCGCTTTCCTGGAGCATGCGGCTGATCAGGTAGGTGTCGTTGATGCAGCCGTCGAGGCGTGCGCCCGGTTCGGGGTAATCGTTGATGCCGACCACCAGGGCGCGGCGTTTGCGTTGGCCGCTGCGGGACAGGAACGCCGGCACTTCCAGAGCGCTTGCCGCCACCACGTCGCGGGCCAGTTGTGGCCAGAGGCCGGTCTGGCTGGTGGCTGATGACAAGTAGGCTTGCGCTGCGTGATTGAGGTCGAGCAGGTCATCACGCAGCGGCACGCTGAACTCGGTTTGCAGGTCGACCCGCGCCGAGTCTGGCGAGGTGATCGGCCGGGTCAGTAAGCCGTCGTTGGGGTTGTAGAGGTGGAACCAACGGCGAATGCCTCGACCGTTTTCACTCAGGCGCATGACCCGTCCGCCCCACACTTCGCGCATCACCAATGGCAGTGCGATGGGCGAGCCGAAGCTGACGAATACCCGGCCATCGACGAGTTTCAGCGCCGAACCTTTCTTGGCCACCGAACGGCGCAAGGCGTCGTAACCGATCAGGCTGCCCAGCCCTTGGGCGAAGATGATCTGCGGGTTGAACGCGTCGATTTTGTCCAGCAGATGTTGGGTCAGTGCGGTGCGCAATTCGGCGTCTTCGATCCATTGCACGATGGCGCCGACGGTGGTGCGCAGCATCTGATTGACCGGCAGGCCCCAACTGCCGAAATCCTCGTCGGCCTTGCCCCTGGCGTCGTCCCGCAACATGGCCAGGCCGCGGGTGATCTGGGCGAAGTCCGGTCCATCCTTGAGTTGATCATCGAAGGGCAGAAAGTCGATGTCCTGGTCGTCGATGACGCGACCGTTCTGCGCCAGTTGGTTGCGGATCAGCGTGCGCCATTGTTCCTGCCAGTTCGCGTCGGTACTGCCCTGCCCATTGGCGGGCGGCGTGAATCCCACACCCGGCAGGCACAGGACTCGCAGTTGCGCGGGCACAACAGCCGGCACCGCCCCTGCTTGCAAGGTTTTGACGGCAGGCGCACCAACGGCAGCCACCGTTTGACCGTGGGCGGTGGCCATCAAATCCTGCAGGCGCCGCAGTTTCGCTTCCAGGCTGTCGGCACTGGGCGCGGCGGACGTCAGGGCGGCCTGGCCGGGCTCAGCCAGTGCACGGGTGCGGCTGTCGAGGAAACTGCTGACACCTTGGGCGCTGTTTTTCCAGATCTGCTCCGGATCAAGACCATCGAGGTAACCGGTGGCGCTGTCCACCACCTGACGGCTTTGGGTCGCCAGTTGGGACTCGATCAAGGGCAGCCCGGCGCGGCTTGGCACGGCGGTGGCGGCCAGTTTCGGCGCCGGAGCAAGGTTTGCGGCAGTGCGCCAGATCGGCGCGTTGCCGAAGTGCTGGGCCGCGACCACCCTTGCACCTAGTGCACTGCGCGGCAGTTGGAAATGATCGCAGAGAAAGGCCAGCAAACTGGTGTGATCGTAATGTTGCGCCTGGAGGTTGTCGGTCCACGGAATCAGGCCGGGATTGAGCCACGGCGAAGCGAGGATCGCCGGTACGCGGATGCCCAGCCGGGTGAAGGGATTGGGCCATTCGACATCGACCGTTGACCCCGTCGCCACGCAAGTCGGTGGCACCACATGGTCATGGAAGCCGCCGTGCTCGTCGTACAGCAGCACGAACAAGGTTTTGCTCCAGAGGTCAGTGTTGGCCGACAAGGCGTTGAACACCTCGCCGACAAACTGATCGCCAAAGCGCAGGTCTTCCGGTGGATGGTGCGATACGTTGGGCCCGAGTTTACCGTTGAGCAAGCCATAGCTCGGCTCGATCCACGACAGTTCAGGAAGCTTGTTACCAGCGACATCCGACTTGAAGTCGTCGATGCTCATGTGTTGCAAGCCACCTTTGACCAGCGCCGCCAGCGGGATGGCACCGTCGGAATAAATGCGCACGTCGTGGCCCTTGTCGCGCAGCAGCGAAAAAATGCTGTCGCCGCCAAATTGCGCGATCAGGCTTTTGATCCCCGCCAGCACGGTGCCCGTGGACGGCATCAGCAAGTGGCCGTTGCAACTGCCGAGCATGGCGAAAAAACGGTTCGGCCAGGTCGGGCCCGGAACCGAGGCGAACCAGCGGTCGCACACGGTGAAATTGCGCGCCAGCCCCTGGATCGCCGGCAGCGGATCGGCGGCAGGCGTGGCGCCAAACGGGATGTAGTTCATCGCCCGCTGGGCCATGGATTGCGAGTAAGTTTTGTACACCTTCAGATTGTTGCGGGCCTTGTCGTAGGCGTCCTGCGCAAAGCCATCGAGCTTGGGTGCAGTCAGGCTGGTCTTGAGTGACACATCCAGTTGCTTCACMACATCGACGAACTCATGGCCCAGGTCGAAACCTTCGCTGTCCTTGGCCGGTAGCGCCGGTGGCAAAGGCGCGGGCGGCGCCCACAGGGCAAAGTAGTCAGGTGTTTCCGCCGTTTGAGTGATCACCGCCGTGTTGCCACTGGCATCCTTCAGCGGGTTGGTGCTGGGCGCTTTACGGTTGATGCCGTCGCACGCACGGTTGATGCTGGTGTAATCCCCCAGCAGATGATCGAACGAGCGGTTTTCCATCATCAGCACAACGACGTGCTTAATCTCGTCGGGCCAGTTGTTCGCCATGCTGCTCTCCCTGAGTTGATGTGCCCGCTCGCGCTCAGGGCTTGGGCTGTGGGACTGTTTTGCTGCCCGTCAGGCGAATCATCTGGCTCAACATCTTGAACCAGAAGTCGCCGCCCAACGAGGCAGCCAACGCCGCCGTCATGACCCCAAGTAACCAGTAGCCGAACCAGGCGATTTTGTTTGTCTGATCGTGGTGTAAAAAAGCCGGCGGGTTGTTCCAGCCGATAGCGCCCTGAGGCAGCGCCTGCAAACTGCTCAATGCCGAATCGAACTGGCATTGGGCCTTGTCGTCTCGATTCGCACAGAGCTGATCGAACGTAGCGGATGGGTTGTTTGTCACCAGATTGTTGGCCATCTGCATGCCGGCCGCGCGCAACGTGTCATTGCGCACCATGCCTTGCATGAGGTCGAACGCGTTGACGTTGAGCACCAGGCAAATCACCAGCGAGCAGGCCAGCGAGACGACTTTGGCATTACGCCGCATCCAGCCTTCGGCGCGGTCCATGACCGCATTGATCCAGTGCTCCAGTCGGGTCTTGAACGCGCACAGCAGCTCCTGGGCCGTGGTGACTTTGGCCTGGGCCGCCGCAAGCATCGTCGACAGTGCACGGCGCAAGTGCTCGGACGGAACCTGCGCAATGCCCTTGGTCAGGGCTGCAT
>NZ_JBFTLU010000454.1:0-8058 GCF_056396605.1 Pseudomonas sp. 05T35 | reverse complement strand
ACGTTCCACAGGGTGCAGAAGCTTTTCAAGTGAACTTCCCTGAACGGTTTCGGTGCCCGAGCATTCAACCCCAGGGCCAGCAAGCTGCGCCGGGTGTAGTGCTTGAAAAACCGCGATGTCAGGCGCCAGGCCGTTCGGGCTACACCTCGGTTCAGCTGTTCCAGGCAGCCGACCGCCGCCACTTCTTGCGGGCCAGTGCACTGGCTGAGCATCAGGCTGAACACCGCCGGGTCGTAAATGAACGTGTCGGTGTGCAATAAAAACAGGTACTCGGTTTCAACCAGCTCCAGGGCAAGATCCAGGGCCCGGCCATGAGCAAAACTCCCGGCTTCAGGGCCGTTGCTTTTGCGTTCGATCAGGTTGATCCAGTCGAGCGTGCGCAGGTATTCGCTGCTCGCATCGTTCGAATAGTTGTCCACCACAAACACTGGCACGCCAGCTGCTTGCACATGCTCGCGCAGCAGTTGCAGGCAGGTTCTGGTCAGTTCAAGCGATTTGTAGTTGACCAACACGATGCTGTAGTTGGCCGGGGTCGAAAGTGGGCGCGTCATAGGTTATTTAGCCTCGAATGCTGCCTGAACTTCAGGCGTGCGCTCATCCTGGAGAGGTCAATCTTTCGGCCTGTTCTCGGCGGGATAAATTTTTTGACAGGGTTGTTTCTGATCACGATGTGCAGGGAGGCGGGGGGAAGTTCTGGGGCGGCGAAAAAAGCCTGTTCTCCGAGCGAAAAGCATCGTAGCTTACGCGCCATAACTACAAGGACGTTTAGGGGTTTGAGTGGGAGTTTATCGTCTGCTGTTGGCCGTTCTGGTGGCTGTTTCTCATATGGGCAAGACGATTGCGGGGCTAAATCCCGGCGTGGTTGCCGTGATTTCCTTCCTGATTATCAGCGGTTTCGTGATGACCTCGCTGATCGAGCGCAACTACAAGGCACCGGAGAAAATCGGCCTGTTCTACATGGACAGGGCCTTGAGGCTCTACCCCCAGTTCCTGTTCTACTTCTTTGCCTCCTGCGCGGTGATCTATTTCCTCCTGCCCGGCACGCCTCAAGCTGCTGAGTTGACGCTCAGGAACATCGCCGTGAGTCTACCTATCGTCCCCCTTGGCTTTTACATGTTCGGGGCCGCCGGATCGGAGATCTTGCCGCCGGCCTGGTCGCTAGGGCTTGAGATGTGTTTTTACCTGGTGATCCCTTTCCTGATCATCTACAAGGCTCGGGGTGTTGCGTTTGTCCTGTCTGTTGCCGTTTTCATGGCGTTGGGCGTGCCTGCCGTGTACTTGCTGACAAAGCTCAAGTTTCACCGGGTTGACGAGTTCCTCGGGAACATCAGCTACGGCGTGTTCCTGAATCACTTTGTGGTGATGTACTTCCTGCGTGCCTTTTGGCCAGTCGCCTACGATGGGCACATCGTTGCAGCAGTGCTGACCCTGTCGTTCCTGTTGAGCGGCGTTTCGTACTACTACGTTGAGCAGCCGGCCCTGAAGCTGCGTCATGCGCTTCGAGCCGGCGTGCGGTCGGGTGTGGGTCAATYGCAGGGCCGCGAAGTGGCGGCTTAGTGCGTGTGGTGGTTGGAGAACACCTTGCTTGTAGCCGCCGAAACTCAGCGCACCAGGCAGGGTTTCTTGTTATCGAAGGTCCAGCCCGGAATCATGAACTGCATCGCCACGCTGTCGTCGCGGGCGCCGAGCCCCATGCCTTTGTAGAGTTCGTGAGCCTTGGCGACCGCATCCATGTCGATGTCGACGCCCAGGCCGGGCCGGGCTGGAACCTTGATATGACCGTCGACGATTTGCAGCGGCTCCTTGGTCAGGCGTTGCCCGTCCTGCCAGATCCAATGGGTGTCGATTGCGGTGATATCGCCCGGTGCAGCCGCCGCAACCTGGGTGAACATCGCCAGTGAAATGTCGAAGTGGTTGTTGGAGTGAGAACCCCAGGTCAGCCCCCACTCATGACACATCTGCGCCACGCGCACCGAGCCTTGCATGGTCCAGAAGTGCGGATCGGCCAATGGAATGTCCACTGACTGCAGCTGGATGGCATGGCCCATTTCGCGCCAGTCGGTGGCGATCATGTTGGTCGCGGTTTTCAAACCTGTGGCGCGGCGGAATTCAGCCATGACTTCACGGCCCGAGTAACCGTTTTCTGCGCCGCATGGGTCTTCGGCGTAAGCGAGAACGTGATGCTGATCGCGGCACAAACGGATGGCTTCTTTAAGCGACCATGCGCCATTCGGGTCGAGGGTGATGCGCGCATCCGGGAAGCGCTCGGCCAAAGCAGTAACAGCTTCAATTTCTTCATCGCCGCGCAGCACACCGCCTTTGAGCTTGAAGTCGTTGAAGCCGTATTTGGCCTTGGCGGCCTCGGCCAGGCGCACGATGGCTTCAGGCGTCATCGCCTGTTCGTGGCGCAAGCGGAACCAGTCATCGGCATTGGGTTCGCTGCGGTACGCCAGATCGGTCTGGTGACGGTCGCCAATGTAGAACAGATAGCCGAGCATCTTCACCGCATCGCGTTGCTGGCCTTCACCGAGCAAGGCCGCCACCGGGACTTCGAGGAACTGACCGAGCAAGTCCAGCAGGGCCGCCTCCATGGCGGTCACCGCATGGATGGTGATGCGCAAGTCAAAGGTTTGCAGGCCACGGCCGGCCGAATCGCGGGCAGCGAACGCACTGCGCATGGCGTTGAGGATGCCTTGGTAGTTGCCGATCGGTTGCCCGACCACCAGGCTGCGGGCGTCCTCCAGCGTTTCACGAATGCGCTCGCCACCGGGGACTTCACCGACGCCGATATTGCCGGCGCTGTCCTTGAGAATGACGATGTTGCGGGTGAAGAACGGGCCGTGGGCGCCGCTGAGGTTCATCAGCATGCTGTCATGGCCGGCAACCGGGATGACCTGGAGGCTGGTGATCAACGGGGCTTTGCCGGTGTGGTGCAGGTGTTCAGTGTTCATGTTCAATTCCTGTCTTGTCAGTTCGAGCCAAGCGCCGATCAGTGCGATTTACCGAGCACGGGGTGGTGAATGTCCGTGTTGGTGGTGTCCGTTACCGTGGGTTTGGTCTTGGCGAAAAACACCAGCAGCGCGGCAATGATCGAGGTACCCGCCAGGCCATATAGCCCGCCCTGAATGGAGCCGGTGGTTTGTTCCAGAAAGCCGAAGGTGGTGGGGGCGACGAAGCCGCCGAGGTTGCCGATGGAGTTGATCAAGGCGATGACTGCGGCAGCGATTCGGGCATCGAGGTAGCCCTGGGGAATCGGCCAGAACAGCGATGAGGCTGACTTGAAACCGATCGCCGCAAAGCAGATGGCGATAAACGCGAAGATCGGTCCGCCCGTGGTGGACAGGAACATGCCCGCAGCGGCGATCAATAGCGCAGCGGCAACCCAGGCCTGCTGGAACTTGAACTTGCCCGACAGTGCGGCGAAGGCATACATGGCGACAATCGAAATCAGCCAGGGAATCGAGTTGTAGAAACCCACCTGAATGTCGCTGAGGTCGCCCATCTTCTTGATGATGCTGGGCAGCCAGAACGTGGCGGCGTAGATCGTCAGTTGAATGCAGAAGTACAGCGCGCAAAACAGCATGATCTGACGGTCCTTGAGCAGCTTGCCCAAGGTCGGCTTGACCGTGTGGGCGGCGTCGCGCTCACGTTGTTCGCGGTCGATTTCGCCCACCAGAGCATCCTGCTCTTCATGGCTCAGCCACTTGGCGTCATGCGGTTTGGAGTCCAGCCAGAACCAGACAAAGAAGCACAGGAACACCGACGCCATGCCTTCGATGATGTACATCCACTGCCAGCCATGCATGCCCAGGCCGTTGATTTGCAGCAGCACGCCGGATAGCGGGCCTGAGATCAGCGAGGCGAATGCCGAGCCGCTGAGGAAGATCGCGATGGCTTTACCGCGCTCGACGCCGGGCAACCAGCGAGTGAAGTAGTAGATGACGCCCGGGAAGAAGCCGGCTTCGGCCACACCCAGCAGAAATCGCAAGATGTAGAAGTGGGTTTCGTTCTGGATGAAGGCCATCAGTGTGGCGGTAATGCCCCAGGTGAACATGATCCGGGTCAGCCAGATGCGCGCCCCGACTTTTTGCAGCAGCATGTTGGAGGGCACTTCGAACAGCGCATAACCAATGAAGAACAGACCGGCACCGAGCCCGTAAGCCGCGGCACCGATGCCCAGGTCGTGTTCCATGTGGGTGCGGACGAAGCCGATGTTGACGCGATCGATGTAATTGACGATGAACATGATGACGAAGAGCGGGAGCACATGGCTCTTCACTTTCGAAATGGCGCGCGCCAGGACAGGATTGTCCGGCGAGACGGCAGGTGCGGCGCTTGAGTTGCTCACGGTTCATGACTCCCACTGATTATTGTTATGCGGGTGTGGTGCTGCAGCGTTGTTTTGCGACTTAAGTTGCCAGTCATCATACAAGTGAGATTTTTGAGTCGCAATACGAGCCTTGCGAGGCGAAGCCGGCGTTCGGCTCGGTCCGCGTTCGGGCGAAGCAGTCGTAAATCCTGCCTCCACGGTTAACCTGAAAAAACGCGGTGTCTGATTTTACGACCGCTGCGCGGCCGAACGCCGGCTTCGCCAGCTGCTACAGGAATGTGCCGAACCTGACATCGCTTGATTGGCCGACATTGAGGCAAGGGCAGTCCATTGATCGACGGTAGTAGTATTCTGAAGCCTCATTTGAACGGGTCGGACCACATGCAAAACGAATCCAGCGGTTCAGGCCGCAAGCGTGCGCCTGGCCTGGCGCACGACATTGTCGCCGAGCTGACTCAACGCATCCTGCTTGGGCAGATCGCACCGGGTGAAAAACTGCCTTCCGAATCCACGATCGTTCGGGAGCACGGCGTCAGTCGCACCGTGGTTCGCGAGGCCATTTCCAAGTTGCAGGCGTCCGGTCTGGTTGAAACCCGGCATGGCGTGGGAACGTTTGCCCTGGAGCGTGACGCGCATCAGGGTTTTCGCCTGAGCAGCGACACCGCCATCAGCGTGCGGGGGATTCTTGAACTTCGCCTGGGGCTGGAGACGCAAGCCGCAGCCCTGGCCGCGAAGCGTCGAACCGAAGATCAGCTCGTCCGGATGCGCCAGGCGCTGGACGACTATCAGAACTCGTTGGCCAATAACGACAGCAGCGTTGAGCCCGACATGCGTTTTCACCGGTTGATTGCCGAAGCTACCGGGAATACGTACTTCACCGACATCATCTATCACCTCGGTAACTCGGTCATACCGCGCACGCGGATCAACGCGCAGGAGCGGGGTGACACTGACCTGATGAAGCTGGGTCAATCCGCCAGTCTGGAGCACGAAGCGATCTTCAATGCGATTCGCCGGCAAGACCCCGACGCGGCCAGAGCGGCCATGTTGCTGCATTTGAGCAACAGCCTGGAGCGTATGGCGGTTGAATGACGCCGTGCTGCGTCACCTCAAACCAGCAATCGCAGCGTATCAAACAGCTGCCGATCTTCCTTCTTCGCCGAACGCGCGTGGCGTCGAATCACCTGTAGCAGGCAATCGGTAAAACACAGCGCCGGATTGCTCAACGAGCCGTTGCGGCGAGTGACGATGCTCAGCTGCCGCGGTTCGAACTGCTCGCTCAGGTTCACGGACACCAATCGGCCGAGGAAGGGCGAGGCGGTGCTGAGGATGGTCGGCCCCCAGGTGCACATGTCGGCCCGTTCCAGCATCATTTGCAGGATCGCCAGTGAATGGGCGCGCACGATGCGCTTTTCGTCGATCTGCGCGTTGTGCCTCCAGAACAGCTCCTGCATCAGCGCATCGTGGCCGTCTGGCGCGTAGTTGAGGGTCCAGTCCTGGTCCAGCAGCTCGTGAATCGACCGGGCGTTCTGTCGCGGATGACCTTGGCGAACCAGCACCGAGGTCTGGTATTCGAGCAGGGTTTCGCAGGCAAATTCCGCAGTCGCTTGTGCCGGGTGAAGCTGGCCGATGGCGAAATCCATGCTGCCGTCGCGCAGCAGCGGCTGGGCCACCGCCATCAGGCTTTCGAACAACTCCAGATGAATGTCCGGCATGCGTGCCCGAAAAGCCAGGACCACTTCGGGCAGGAAGGTTAACGCGACCCAGGGCGTGACCCCGACGCAGAGGCGCCCCTGGGCCTTGCCGCGCAGGTGATCGAGTTCGGTCTGCGCATGTTCCAGTTGCTTGAGCACC
This sequence comes from Pseudomonas sp. 05T35, assembly GCF_056396605.1. Classification (NCBI taxonomy): domain Bacteria; kingdom Pseudomonadati; phylum Pseudomonadota; class Gammaproteobacteria; order Pseudomonadales; family Pseudomonadaceae; genus Pseudomonas; species Pseudomonas sp. 05T35. Next base: position 1,874 of record NZ_JBFTLU010000454.1, on the reverse strand, counting down.
AKCCGTGCGTGCGTCAGTAGCACCTTGCCGAATTCGGTGAAGTTCAGGCCGCTGGGAGTTCTGACGAACAGCGGCAACTGTTGTTCGGTTTCCAGCTCGCGCAGGGCTTTGGTCACCGCGGCCTGGGAGATGTCCAGCGAACGCGCGGCGGCGCGGATGCTGCCGGTCTCGGCGCTGGCAATCAGGGCTTGTAATTGATGCAGTTTCATCTGCTCACCGTGGTGACAACTAATGGTTGTCATCATAACCAAACTGCGCCTCCCCAGCCTACGGCCCATTCCCTAAGATCGACCCGACAGCGCCCACGTTGAATCGCCGGCAGCTGAATATTCTTATCGAGGAGCACACCCATGAATGCTGGTCATATCCTGCCAGGAATCGCGGCGCTGCAGGATGAAATGATCACCCTGCGTCAGCGCATTCACGCGCATCCCGAGCTTGGCTTTGAAGAGTTCAGCACCAGTGAGCTGGTGGCGCAGTGTTTGACGCAGTGGGGGTATGACGTCAGCACCGGCGTGGGCCAGACCGGTGTGGTCGGGACCTTGAAAAATGGCGAGGGCCGCTCCCTCGGGCTGCGCGCAGACATGGATGCGCTGCCGATTCAGGAAGCCACCGGGTTGCCGTATGCCAGCCGGATCGACGGCGTGATGCATGCCTGCGGCCACGACGGTCATACGGCAACCTTGCTCGCGGCGGCTAAATACCTGGCGCAGACGCGGGAATTCAACGGCACGCTGAACCTGGTGTTCCAGCCGGCCGAAGAAGGGTTGGGCGGTGCGCAGAAGATGCTCGAGGACGGGCTGTTCGAACGCTTCCCGTGTGATGCGATTTTCGCCATGCACAACATCCCGGGCTATCCCGCCGGGCAGTTGGGGTTTTACAGCGGGCCGTTCATGGCCTCTGCCGATACCGTCACGATCAACATCATCGGCACCGGTGGCCATGGCGCGGTGCCGCATAAGGCAGTCGATCCGGTGGTGGTCTGCGCGTCGATCGTGATCGCCCTGCAGAGCATTGTTTCGCGCAACGTCAATCCGCAGGAAACGGCGATCATCACGGTCGGTTCGATTCATGCCGGGAACGTTTCAAATGTGATTCCCGCGTCCGCCGAAATGATCCTGAGCGTACGCGCCTTGACGCCTGAGGTTCGCCAGTTGCTCGAACGCAGGATTACCGATCTGGTCAACGGCCAGGCGGCGAGTTTCGGCGCGCGGGCCGAGATCGATTATTACCGTTGCCATCCGGTGCTGATCAACGATCCGGAGCAAACCGCGTTCGCCCGTCAGGTCGCACGGGAGTGGTTGGGCGAAGGGCAACTGATCGAAGACCTGCGGCCCTTCACCGCCAGCGAGGATTTCGCGTTCATCCTGGAAAAATGCCCCGGCAGCTATCTGGTGATCGGCAATGGCCAGGGCGAGGGCAGCTGTTTGCTGCACAATCCCGGTTACGACTTCAATGATGCCTGCCTGCCAATCGGCGCGAGCTATTGGGTGAAGTTGGCCGAGGGTTTTCTGCGTTGAGGCGCACTCTTTTTTAACATCACGGTTATACAAAAAACGGTCGGTAACCCGACTCGGCGAACCCCTGGAGGACAATAACAATGAATAAGATGATCGCGGCGGTTTCACTGGTTTTCTTGACGGCATCCGGCCTGGCCGGTGCGGCCGACTGGTCCGGCAAAGTGTTGAGGTTGGGGATTGACCCGACGTACCCACCGCTGGAATACAAAAACCAGGATGGCACGCTGACCGGCTTTGGCGTCGACATCGCCGATGCGCTGTGTGCAGAGTTGCACGCTAAATGCGTCTGGGTTGAAAGCAGCTGGGACGGGATGATTCCGGGGCTGCTGGCGCGCAAGTTCGACGCTATCGCGT
>NZ_JBFTLU010000453.1:0-3602 GCF_056396605.1 Pseudomonas sp. 05T35 | reverse complement strand
GAAACCACCGACAACGTTCTTTCCATGCTGGAAGATCCTGGGCGTGAAGGCCCCTGGGATCGTCGCGGCATGGTTGTCGGCCACGTGCAGTCCGGCAAGACCGGGAACTATACGGGGCTTATCTGCAAGGCGGCGGATGCTGGATATAAAATCATAATCGTGCTGGCAGGGCTTCACAACAACCTGCGTTCCCAGACTCAGATGCGACTGGATGAGGGGTTTCTTGGCTATGAAACCAGCCCCATAGAGGGAGAGGGAAATGTAGCCATCGGAGTTGGAAAAATTGACCCCTCTCCTGCGTTGCGTCCCCAATATGTTACCAACAGGACCGAGACTGGAGACTTCAACACCAAGTTTGTGAAAAATCTTGGTGTCTCGCCGGAACAGAAACCTTGGCTGTTCGTCGTCAAGAAGAACAAGACGGTTCTGCAGCGTCTGTTGAAGTGGATTCACAAGCATGTTGCAGAAACGACGGATCCGGAAACCGGTCGCCCACTGGTAACCCATCTCCCTCTGCTGATCGTTGATGACGAAGCGGATCATGCATCGGTGGATACCGGTGAGAAGGTTGTAGACGAAAACGGCCAGCCTGATCTCGAACATGAACCCACGGCAATTAACAGCCTGATTCGCCAGATACTGCACTCCTTCTCGAGAAAGGCCTATATCGGTTATACGGCCACTCCGTTTGCAAACATCTATATCCACGAGCAGGGAGAGACAGTAAAGGAAGGGCCCGATCTGTTCCCGGCAGCATTCATCACCAATCTGTCCGCGCCATCCAGCTACATCGGCCCGTCAAGGGTGTTCGGACTGGCAGGAGAGAATGGACGCATCGGCGCTCTCGATCTGGTTCGTCCGGTCACGGATCACTGCTCCACTGACGGAAAGGGCGGCTGGATGCCTGTCGGCCACAAAAGCAGTTATGTGCCTTCCGACGTCATGCCTCCTTCGCTGGTCGAGGCAATACAGGCATTCGTACTGGCATGCACCATTCGTCAACTGCGGGGGCAGGGAGCCGAACACAGCTCGATGCTAGTACACGTCACGCGATTCAACTTGGTTCAGCAGCATGTACACGGGCAGGTACGCAGTTACATCATGCAGTTGAAGCAGCGGCTTAGAAGGCGCATCGACCATGAGGGCGTTCTGGCTGAACTCTGCAGTCTGTGGGATAGAGACATCCGGACGACAAGCCACGAAATTGAAAAGCAGATGGGAGAGGGCTCTCGGTGCAAAGCTGACGATTGGCTCGAGATAGAGCGAGCGTTACCTGATCTGCTGGAGCAGATCGATGTGCGCATGATTAATGGTACTGCAAAGGATGCGCTGGACTATGTAGACAGCGCCACGGGGCTTAAGGTTATTGCAATTGGAGGAGACAAGCTGGCCCGAGGTCTTACGCTTGAAGGCCTGTGTGTCAGCTATTTTCTTCGGGCTTCTAAGATGTACGACACGTTAATGCAGATGGGACGCTGGTTCGGCTATCGACCGGGTTACTTGGACTTGTGTCGCCTCTACACCACGACGGATCTGGTTGAATGGTTCGAGCACATTGCCGACGCAGCGGAAGAGTTGAGAGCCGAATTCGACTTCATGAAAGATAGCGGGCTGACACCACGTCAGTATGGTCTCAAGGTCGTCTCTCACCCGGTGTTGATGGTGACCTCGCCCCTGAAAATGAGGACCGCCAAAACACTGTATCTGTCTTTCAGCGGGGACATTGTCGAGACGGTCAGCTTCTTCAAGGAACCCACCCAGCTCGAACAGAATATCGCGGCTTTCAACTTTCTTGTAAGCACCATGGGCACGGGATCATCGATTCCTCCGCAGAGCCGAAACGGCCGGAGCGATAGCTGGAACGGGGTTACCTGGGATGGTATTCAGGCACAGCCCGTCGTCGACTTTCTGAGGGCGTACCAGACGCACCCGGACTCCCGAAAAGTGAGAAGTGACCTGCTTGCGAACTTCATTGAGGAGATGAGCCGGTCGGGCGAGCTTACCTCTTGGACAGTTGCCGTGATCGGGGGTGGGGTTGCCGGCACCGAAGATGTTGCAGGCTTTCCGGTAAAGCGAATGAAGCGAATAAACAAGTCTCAGGAGGTTGACCACAAGTATTCGATAGGTCGTCTGCTTTCTCCTCAGGATGAAGCTCTGGACCTTGATGAGTCGTCGTGGAATGCCGCGCTTGAGTGGACTCGGACGGACTGGAAGCCTGACCCCGGCCGTGCCAGAGGCAAGGAATTGCCCGAGATGCCAAGCGGACCTTACATCAGACGTGTTCGTGGTCAAGGACGTGGACAAGTAGCACCGCATCCCGAAAGAGGGCTTCTGCTTATTTACCTTCTTGACCCAGAGGACTCTAAAGTCTCGGGAGTTGATGTGCCTGTCGTTGCATTTGCAATCAGCTTTCCTTCCAGCAATGCGGGCAAATCTGTGCCCTATGTCGTCACTAACCTCATGTGGGAGCAGCAACAGTAATGGCGGCAGTGAGTAGTTCTGAGTTGCTTGGTATCTGGCGAGCCCTCCCCGGCAATGCGTCGKCACCGGGATGGCGGTCGATTGATCTGTTTCAGAGAGCAACAATCAGGATCAAGGCAGCCAGACATGCGCCAGGCAATGAGGAGGCTGTTCTGGTCGGTTTTGCGAACTGCAGAATGGCGCCGACCTCACAGTTGCCTCAGGGGCAGGGATTTCGCATTGAAAGGGTCGGGCTGGGTGAGGCCGCTGGTGATTACCAGTGGCTTGCAATCGTCCGTCAACCGGAAGGCAGCCTGGAGCTGTTTGCAGCCGTTGTCTCCGATGTATGCGGACTGCTGGAATCCGCCAATGGCTGTACCGAAGAACTTGTGTATCAGCGACTGCTTGGAAGAGTGCGCGGGTGGCAGGAATTTATGCGAAAAGGACGGGAAGGGCTGGAGCCCGAAGCCGAACTGGGGCTTGTGGGTGAGCTCTGTCTGCTGCGGCAGCTGCTTGATGAAGGCGTGCTGCTTTTCTCGGCTGTACAAGGGTGGAAAGGGCCGCTCGACGGGCTTCATGACTTTCAAATTGGTACGGGGGCGATAGAGGTCAAGTCCACAATGGCAACGGAAGGCTTTCCGGTGAGGATCGCCTCCCTGGATCAACTCGATGAATCCCAGTGTCCGCCACTCTTCCTTGCAGCACTTCGCTTCGGATCGACGGACTCGGGAATGTCACTTCCCGAGTCCGTGGCGGATTTGCGCTGTCTGCTGGAGCCTGATCCCGCAGCGACCAGACTTTTCGAACAGGCACTTCATCAGGCTGGGTATCTGGACATGCAGGCAGAGAACTACAGTCGTCGCTTTTCGCTCAGCGAGATAAGGGTGCATCTCGTTGATGCGGAGTTTCCTAGGCTGACTCCTTTCGGCATCTCGACAGCCATTCGTCGAGCGCAGTACGAGCTCGATTTAGCATTAATACTCGCCGATAACCATCCCTTGGCGGATGTGCTTGAGCAACTTGGAGTCGTTTGATGGAACTTGTGGATTTTCTGCGGGACACGCAGGCATCGATTCGAGAAGAAATTTTGAAGGATGTTGCACCGGGGGAAGCTCCTGTGCCTGCAGAGGCCGTATTTACTG
>NZ_JBFTLU010000452.1:0-3608 GCF_056396605.1 Pseudomonas sp. 05T35 | reverse complement strand
CTCCCACAGTCCGGCGCTACCGCTCTTCCGGTTGGTCGAAACTATCCAGCGCCCGGTTCACCAACAGTTCCCCCAACGAGATCATCTGCTGAATCGCCAGCGCCACATGTCGGCGGGTGCCTTCAAGCTCAAACGCCAGATCGCTCGCCAGCACATTGACCGAGGCGAGGGTTTCCGAGGCATGCGCCAGCAGGGTTTCGTTATCCAGATCAGGGATGACCGCGAAGATGTTGGAGGGACGTTTGTCGGGCAGGTTGCCCTTGTCGAATGGTGGTTTGAGGTAGTGATCCAGCGCCCGCTCGGCAGCGTCGTGGAGTTTTTTGGAGTCGGTGGAAGCGTAAGGGGAAGTGCTTGGGGTTTCAGGGAAATCGGGGGTGACTTTGTGCATGGCGACGCTCCTAAGTGCGCCTAGAGTGTGCTCGGACGGTCAAACCCGGTCGCTGAATTGGCAGCGACCACCAGAGACTAGTCACGCGGCTTCCCACCAGCAACCTGAAAAACATGTCGGATGCTTCCCTGAAACCTACAGGCTTTATAAACATCGTTCTTTTTGTCGTCGTCGCTTGCTGTGTTCTGTTGAATATGAGCTTTGTGCGTCAAACAACCTCTGGGTCATTCCGGTCATCTTTACGCTATAATCCCGCCCTTTAGCTGTTTCTCGCCCTTTTGCGAGGACACATTATTTTCAGGCGCACGTCGCCTGCATGCAGACTTAAGAGGCTAGACCCCTGTGGCATTGACGATTCTTGGCCTGTCCGGCGCCCTTAGCCATGATCCTTCCGCAGCCTTGTACATCGACGGCAAGCTGGTCGCGGCTGCTGAAGAAGAGCGCTTCGTACGCGATAAACATGCAAAGAACCGCATGCCTTACGAATCGACGAAGTTCTGTCTGGAACAGGCTGGCATCAAACCTTCCGACGTTGACGTAGTGGCGATCCCGTTTGCCCCGATCAGCCTGTTTGGCAAGGCCCGCTGGCACTACGCCAAGCGTTACTGGTACGCCCCGGACCGCGCGCTTGATGCGATCCTGATGGGCAACCGTCGCTACAAGCGCTATCGCAACAAGATTGTCTGGTGCCTCGAGCAACTGGGCTTCGATCCGAAGAAAATCAAGATCGAGCCGGTCGAGCATCACCTGGCTCACGCCTCCAGCGCCTACCACTGCTCCGGTTTCAAAGAGAAAACCGCGATCCTCGGGATCGACGGCAAGGGCGAGTACGCCACGACCTTCTTCGGTTATGGCGAGAACGGCAAGATCCACAAGATCAAGGAGTTCTTCGATCCGGATTCCCTCGGTGGCCTGTACGGCGCGATCACCGAGTTTCTCGGTTTTGAAATGCTCGACGGTGAGTTCAAGGTCATGGGCATGGCGCCGTACGGCGACGCCAGCAAATATGATTTCTCCCGTCTGGCGTCGTTCGAAAACGGCGAGCTGGTGATCAACACCGATTACGCCAACGTCATCGGCCTGCGTCGCTACAAAGAGAAGGGCAAGGGTTTCTACTTCTCGCCGAAGTTGATCGAGTGGCTGGGCCCGAAACGCGAAGGCGATATTGCTGACGAGCCGTACATCCACTACGCCGCGAGCATGCAAGCGCTGTTCGAGAAACTGGCCTTGCAGATGATCGACTACTATCTGGGCGACGTGCTCAAGGAAACCGGCAAGCTGGCGTTCGCTGGCGGCTGTGCGTTGAACGTCAAGCTGAACCAGAAAATCATCGCTCGCGACGACATCAAGGAGCTGTTCGTACAGCCTGCGTCCGGCGATGCCGGCACCGCGGTGGGTGCTGCGGCTTACGTGTCCCATGCCCGTGGTGTTCCGGTCGAGAAAATGGAGCACGTTTACCTCGGCCCGTCGTACAGCAACGAAGACGTGATCGCGGCTTGCGCCCGTCACCCGAGCGCGCCCAAGTGGCGCAAGCTCGACGACATGCCGGAGAAGATCGCCAAAATCATGGTTGATGGTAATCCGGTGGCCTGGTTCCAGGGGCGCATGGAGTTCGGTCCGCGTGCGTTGGGCGGTCGTTCGATCATCGGTTGTCCAAGCGCCACTGGCGTGGCTGACCGGATCAACCATCAGATCAAGTTCCGCGAGCGCTGGAGGCCTTTCTGCCCGTCGATGCTCGACACCGTGGCGCCGCAGATGATCAAGATCGATCACCCGGCCCCGTTCATGACCTTCACCTTCGAAGTGGCTGAAGAGTGGAAAACCCGCGTGCCGGAAGTCGTCCATGAAGACGGTACGTCCCGTGCCCAGGTGCTCAAGCGCGAATACAACCCGCGTTACTACGACATGATGAAAGCGCTGGAAGTGCTGACCGGTAACGGCGTGTCGCTGAACACCTCGCTGAACCGCCGCGGCGAGCCGATGATCTGCTCGCCGACCGACGCCCTGAACATGTTCTTCGGTTCCGATCTACAGTATCTGATCATGGAAGACATTCTGGTGGTCAAAGACGGCGCGGACGCTTATGACACGCTCGGCTGAGCGCCATGTGCTGCAGTTCTGTCACGGCTATGACGGGCCGTTCCTGGACTGCGCCCGACAGTACGCAAGCCTGTTTGCAGGGTCTGGCTATCGAGTGACCACGGTGTTTCTCACCGGGGTTGCCGATGCTGACGTTGCGGCGGGCTGTGCGTCTGATGAAGTGCTGTTCATGGAATACAGCTCCAAGGCCATTCGTGGCCTGAAGCTTTCGGCGATTGCCGATCTGCGCAAGATCGCCCAGTCGCGCAATTTCAGTTTTTGTATTGCCCACCGTTTCAAGCCGATCTACATCGCCTTGCTCGCAACGCAGCTGCCGGTAATCGGCGTGCATCACGCCTTTGGTGATTACCAGCGGCGGACGCGCAAGCTGTTCGCGCATATTTTTCGCAAGCGCCTGAGTCTGATCGGGGTTTCCGATGCAGTCCGCGACGACATGCGCCGTTGCTTGCCGAAGTGGCCGGCGGCGCGGATTCAAACTCTCTACAACCGCATCGATGTCGACGCGTTGCAGGCCACTCAGGTGTCCTTCGATGCGGCGCGTGACGCCTTGGGGCTGTCGCCGGATGCGTGGGTGATCGGCAACGTCGGTCGCCTGCACCCGGACAAGGACCAGGCCACTTTGCTGCGCGGCTTTGCCCAGGCCTTGCCGCGTTTGCCGGTCGGCAGTCAACTGGCGATTCTTGGCTCCGGACGTCTGGAGCAGCGGCTCAAGGATCTGGCTCGTGAACTCGGTATTGGTGACCGTGTGCTGTTTCTCGGTCAGGTGCCGGAGGCGCGTCGCTACTTCCGGGCTTTCGATGTGTTTGCCCTGAGTTCCGACCACGAGCCGTTCGGCATGGTGCTGCTCGAAGCCATGGCCGCCGGTGTGCCGTTGCTGGCCACCGCGTGTGGCGGGGCGAAGGAAGTAGTCGAAGGTGTCGGTATTTTGTTCCCTCTGGGAGATGTCGAGCACCTGGCGCAGGGCCTGCAACACCTGGCCGTGATGAATCAGCACGAGCACCAGGTCTGCGCCGAAATGATGCTTGATCGTCTGCGCGAGCGCTTCTCGGATCGCGTCGTGCACGAGGCGTTCTGGCGTCTGCCGCACGTCCTTGAACTGACGGCGAGGGCCTGATGGATG
>NZ_JBFTLU010000451.1:0-3626 GCF_056396605.1 Pseudomonas sp. 05T35 | reverse complement strand
TGGGAGATTGGCTTTACCGATGAAAGCCTCTATCGCACTGCGCTAGATTATGCAGCGGATATCGCTTACCGCCAGGGCAGAGGTCACGACGCCGTCGCACTGAACCGAAGGCTCATCGAATGGCAGGAAAGCGATGCTACGCTGGGCTGGACAATACCGAAGGATGAAAATGCCTTGGTCAACCGCCGGAAAGACATGCGTCTGCCCTTGCGTGTGGGCGACTACCGCCTGAGATTGGACACAGAAAGTCGTTTCTACTACGAAAATTTGCAAACAGGGGCGCAACTTGGCCTCACAGTGGGCATGGCTCAGTCATCTGACGAGGAGCTTGAGCCGTTGCTGCGCTCCTTCATGGCGGAAAAGTTGGGGCTGCAAGCCGGAGAAATGCGCAGGACGAAGTTTTCGCCCAAATCGGCCGAACATGGAGAGCAGCAGGCAACCGGCCGCAGATGGGAGTTCGATGTGACGAAGCTGCCTGACGACAAAGGCGCCTCTGACAATGACCCTGTCACCGGTGTCCTGCGGGAAACACCCGTGAAGATGGCGTTCTGGATCGTGGACCGCAAGGACCTGCGGTCGTTGCTAAGGGCACCCATCATGGCCGGTGGCCAAACCAGGACCGAGGCGAATCAGATTGCGCAAGCGTTGTCATGGTAGGGCAGAACACAAAATTTCTGACACCCCCCATGAACCCATAACAATCTTCAGCAACATATGAAACCCCAGACGCAACAAAGCCCGCACTAGGCGTAAAGCTGTTCACTTAAGCGGAGCAGCCTTACGGTTCACTGGAAGCCGGATCTTTGAAATCTTCACCGTCCTTGGCCTGACGGCCTTGGGCGGTGATCCAGAAACATCCCTCCAACACCCGCCCTTAATTCTGACAAGCGCCTCCCTGTTGCTGAAATCGGGTTGGCCGCCGCCATCACGATAAGCAGCACCGCAATGTACTGGCAGGCAGGCTCGTCGCGGAACAACGCCATGCCGAGCACCAACCAGAGCACTTGGTCGGCGGGCAAGCGACGACGCCGGAGGGTTGCCTGCGTAGAAAGGTCCAACACCGATGCCACCCATTCGACAGGAATATTTTGAGTAAAGGTACTCAGATCAGAAAAGTTGAAGAGGTCGCCGAGGTCGAGCAGATGCTGCTGAACAAACATAAAAAATCCGATGCCAGCGATCTGGCATCGGATTTTCGGGGAAGCCCTGCTGAGACTCAAATACTTAAGTGAACAGCATTACGCCAAGTGCGGGCTTTTTTTGTACTAGTCAGTGCTTACCAAAGCGGTACGACATAACTCAAGTAGAGCCGGTTTTCATCCTGCTTGGTCTGGCCCGTCAGGCTAGGGTTGGCCTGGGCGTTTTTCCAGGTCACGCCCAGTCCCTTCAACTTGCCATCAGGCACCTGGTAGCTCAGCGCCAAGTCGCGCTCCCATTCGCTGTCGCCGCCTTTGGTCACTTTGATCTTATCGCCGTGCGCGTAGGCGGCCAGAAAGCCAAGGCCTTTGATGCCCAACTGACCGAAGTCGTATTTGTACTGAGCCAGCCAGGTTTCTTCGCCAGCATGCTGGAATTTGTTCAGCTGCAGGTTGGTCAGTGCCGGTGTATCAGCGCCGGCGCCAGGACCTTGTCGGGCAGCGCCACTGTTCAGCCCGGAGTCCAGGTAAGGGAAGTCACTGTCACCGGTGTTTTTCTGGGCCCCCAAGCCAATGGTGTGGCCCGCCAGACTGTAGCTTTCCATCAGGCTGATCGTGGACTGGTTAATACGCCCCTTGGTCAAGCCGTCACCGTAAGAACCAGCGGTGGCAAAGTCGCTGTCTCCATTCGCGTTGCCGCCTACGCCCAGGCTGCGGTAGGCGCGGAAATCACTGAGGAGGCTACCGACCGGCAGCGCGGTGGTGTGCTTGGCGCCGATGAAGKCTTGTTGGTAGTAATCCTGGAGATTGGAGTACCACAGGCTCAAGGTGGTGTCGGCCAGGCCTGTATAGTCAGCACCGCCATAGAGGAAGCGGTCGCTGAGTTTCGCACCGCCGCCAGTGGTCATGTCACTGTCGTTGCTCTCATTGCGAATTTTCGTCCGGACGATGTCGCCAGCCGTGAAGGTGAAGTCGGACAGGTCTTTCGACACCAGTTGCACGCCGGTGTTGGTCTGGTGGTACAGACGCCCATCGGTGTTGGCCAGCATCGGGTTATTTTGGCTGAGCATACCAACGCGCAGCTCATCCTTGAGGAAGCGCATCTTGAAGGTCGGGCTCAAGACACTAAAGTCATTGGCGGATTTCCCATCATCCAGCGGGAACATGCTGCCGGGATAACGACTCTGGTGATCCTTGTTATTCAGGTCACCACCAGAGTCGAGCTTGAGGCCGTAAAAGGCCTCAAGATCCAGGCCGAAACCCACAGCACCGTCGGTATAACCGGAGCGGAAATTGAACTGAAAACCCTGTCCCCAGTCGCGGTAACTCTTGGCCTTGGCGGTGCTGCCCACCACGTCACGGCCTTGTTGATTGAGGTAGCGGTTGAGCAGGGTCAAGTCGGCATGGCTGTCGTCGATGAAGTCGGCATGTGCAGGCAACATCGCGCCCCCCAGCAAAGCGCCAACGAGGGATACGGCTAGTTTCTTGATCATCATGGATCTCGTTCACAGGGTAATTAACCCTGCCGACGGGCTTGTTCATCCAAGGTAATCCGTTACCCATGCATCGGCAGTTTTGCAGCGCTGATGCCAAGCATTTGAATCGCTGCAATATTTTGAAACGCATTAGGGGCTTCAAATATGACAATTCGGTTACRCGACCTTTAGATGTTCGTTGCATTGACCTGCATAAAAAAAAGGCGTTAAAGAAGAAAACGAAGTGACAGGATTTTCATTTGATAGCGCGTTAGACCGCATGTATTTTGGGGAAGGGAACAGGTTTGTTTTTGGCGTGTGTCCCCGATGGAATTCAGCTAGGACGTAGCCAAGGAAGCACCGCGAATGACACCGGTGAAGTTGCGGGAGTCGATCAATTCTTTTGCTGACCAGGTCTGGCATCGCGAAGAACACGGCGTAACCAGTTTCAAATGCAGTGGTTTAAGAATCGAGGCGTAGCCTTACTTGCTCGCATTCGGGTCGCGGAGGATATCGAGAGGTGAGGTGGGAGCTGGCTGGCGAGCTGAAAATCGTTTTCAAGCTGGGCCTGATCCGGGTTGAGTATCTTGAGGTTAAATCGCTGGCACGGAATGGAAAACAACGTAATGCCGCGTTCCGGGCCGACTTTCAGCAAAGAGTGCTTGCGCAACAAGCTAGAAACCCCAAACCCCAGATGCAACAAAGCCCGCACTAGGCGGGCTTTGTTGATGCTTTGTTTGGTGGGCCGGGGTCCTGTCGGGGCGCGTGCGGATTCAGTTCGAGACCGGCGAATCCCTCGGCATCGGTTGCCGCGAAACAGCCTATTTCAATAGCTCAATTGGTCATATCTATCTGGCGGAAGGCGAGGAGGGGGCAGTTGCTGAAGTGATGGTAGTGATGTCGGAGTCATGAGGTTGTCGGAGCCAGTTAAAACCAACTTTTTAAACACCCTGAGCCTTCACGTTGTTAGAGTTTATCTGTAAAAAAACAAGGCCTGTACTGGAGTGTGTACACC
>NZ_JBFTLU010000450.1:0-11428 GCF_056396605.1 Pseudomonas sp. 05T35 | reverse complement strand
TTATGTACTTTCAATTACCCCCGCCATTTCCTTGTTGGCTGCCTACATTTTTGTAGATCGCAGCCAACTATTTGCAAGCGCCAGAGATAAGCTGTTGGGCTTTTGCTTGAACTTGCCAGTTATTGGGCTGGGACTGCTGCTGCTTGTATTTACATATGGTTTTTATGCTGTGACTCCTCTTCGGCCAAACTATTTCGGTGCGTTAGTGGGGTTGATTTCCCTTGTTGCAGTTCGGCCCTGGATGGAGTCGAATTTCTGCGCGCATCCACATCGTGAGTTTGTGATTTTTTCTTTTGGTGCTATCGCTTTCCTTATATTGGATATGTTTTTCTTTAACTCTATTACTTACAACTTGGAGTTGGCCCATGAGCCGACACCAAAGTTTCTGCCTTATTGGTTTTGGTGAGGTGTGCGGTCAGATGGGTTGAGTTACAACAACTTCAACTTTCGTTTGGCAACCAACAAGGCACTGATGCTAAGGGCGGCCGCGAGTATTAGATAAAAGCTGTGGAAAAGGGGGCGAATTTATTTTTGACGGGTGTCCCCGATGGAGTTCGGCTAGGACGTAGCCAAGGAAATAGGCTTGGACAGCGCCGCGAGTGATGCCAGTGAAGTTGCAGGCAACGATCATTTTTTTGCTGACTGGGTCTAGCATCGCGAAGAGCACGGYGTTGCTGGTTTCAAATGCGGTGGCTTGCGAGTCGAGGCGTAGCCGTACCTGCTCACATTCGGGTCGCGGAGGATTTCAAGGTGGAGGCTGGCAAGCTGAAAGTCGTTTTCAAGCATGGCCTGATCCGGGTTGAGTATCGCGAGGTTGAGTTGCTGGCACGGATTGGAAAACAACGTAATGCCGCGTTCCGGGCCGGCTTTCAACAAAGAGTGCTTGCGCAACAAGCTAGAAGCCCCAAACCCCAAACCCCAAACCCCAGATGCAACAAAGCCCGCACTAGGCGGGCTTTGTTGATGCTTCGTTTGGGCCGGGGTAATCTGAATTGACATCCTATGGCGATTCTGTTGAAAAAGTAGCTCTCCTGCTTGGCCTGAGGCAAAATCTGCTCATCAGCCAGCGGGAGAGTACGCAGCATGATGGGACAGTTATCGAGTGGGCAGGATCGGCTGTTTTACTCGTTCAATCTTGAACACCACATCCCAAAAAATCATCTCCTGCGCAGCATTGATCAGTGTCTCGATCTCAGCGACCTGCGCCACTACCTCGCCGATTTCTATAGCCCAATTGGGCGTCCTTCGATTGATCCTGAGCTGATGATCCGCATGCTAGTCGTGGGCTATTGCTACGGCATTCGCTCCGAACGGCGCTTGTGTGAAGAGGCCCATTTGAACCTGGCGTATCGCTGGTTCTGCCGGTTGAGCCTTGAGGATGAAGTCCCCAATCACTCGACGTTTTCCAAGAATCGACACGRCCGTTTCCGGGACAGCGATCTGTTTCGCTGGCTGTTTAATGAAGTGTTGCGTCGCTGCATGGACGCGGGTCTGGTCAAGGGCGAAGGCTTTGCCGTGGACGCCAGCATTATCAAGGCGGACGCGAGTCGGCAGCGTGGCGTGCCAGGTGATCAAGAGGTCAACTGGAGCGATCCGTCGCTCAGCACACGTGCCGTCCGTGAGTACCTCGAAGCACTCGATGAAGAGGCGCTGGCTGAAGCGCTTCCCAAGCGCTTATCGCTGACTGATCCTCTATCCCGCTGGACCGCGGCCCCGGGTGGCCCAGCGTTTTTCGCCTATTCCACCAACTACCTGATTGATGTCGAGCATGGCGTGATCATGGACGTAGAACCGACACCGGCTCATCGAACGGCCGAGGTCGAGAGCACCAAAACCATGATTGATCGAGTCGAAGAGTTGTTCGACATCAAACCGGATCGCTTAATCGGCGACACCGCTTACGGCACAGCACCGATGCTGGCCTGGATGGTGGAAGAGAAAGATATCGAGCCGCATGTGCCGGTGTGGGATAAAACAGAGCGCAAGGATGACAGTTTTTCGATCAGCGACTTCCACTGGAACAAAGACGCTGAGGAGTATCACTGTCCTGCTGGTAAGGCATTACGTAGCGAATGGCGTGCTTTCAAGAACCTGCGCTCACACGTGACGAAAGCCAACACCATCAACTTCCGATCCAGCCAAACCGACTGCGCGACGTGTCCGATGAAAGCCAAGTGCTGCCCGAACACTGCGGTTCGTAAGATCGCCCGCAGTGTTCATGAAGCGGCTCGCGATGTGGCTCGGCGAATCGCGAAGACGCCGGAATATGTGCGCTCTCGTCACGAACGTAAAAAGGTAGAAATGCTGTTCGCCCACCTCAAGCGCATCTTGAAACTGGATCGCTTGCGACTACGAGGGATGAGTGGCGCGACCGATGAATTCACATTAGCGGCTGCGGTACAGAACCTGCGCCGACTGGCCAAACTTACATCTCAAGAGCCACCCGCCACAGGATAGGTACGCCTGCTTCAAGCAAAAACCCTCAAATCAACTCACTGACAAAGCAGCAACGGTCAAAGAAGTACCGAAAAGCCACTTAGCAGTGGTGAATAGGTTCTTTGATGAGGCCAAGCTCAACGTCACGTTTCCTGAAAAACCGACTTTTCAACAGAATCGGCCRATAGCTGCCTTTCGCAATGGGCCGCTTTGGGTCGATTGCTGCCTGTCACCACCGGTAGCAGTGGGCAGCCCTCTCCTGACCATGGTTGTTAAGCGTGCTGGTCTAATTTGATGCACGCGAGTGGTCGGTACCCATGTAATCAGGTGGTCAGCTGGGGAGGGGCAATTTCGCATTTTTCGTGGGGGAGCGCCAACCTTGCACCAGGTTGACGCTAGTTGAAGGGGGGTTACTTCGTGGGTTTTACGATCTCGCCCACTCGTCGATAAACCTTCTTGGTCATCTCTTCTGTGGAGTGCCCCAGTAGTCGGCTGGCGTGTGTCAGTTCGATTTCACTTGCGGCTTTCGGGCGAATGTCCTTGAACTGAAACTGGCGAATGCTGATGGCCAACGCTGTGTCACCGTCGGCGCCAGCCTTGACTGCGGCTTTTTCCCGAGCTTCATCCCAACGGTTGCGCAACATCTGCTGGCTCATCCTGAGTCCGGACGTGTTGGTGATTAGGGTTGAGGTTTTGATACCGTTTAGCGCTCTGCGCTCCTGCAAGTCGTCAATAAAAGTGCTGAGTCCAGATTGGGCGCCGGCGTCTTCCAGACGAATACGCAGGCGCTTCTCGGTTTTGCCTTGCCCGATCATCAGGAAGCCGCTGTTCAAATCAGTGGCCGCAATCTTCAGTACATCTGCTGGGCGCTGCCCGGTCAAATAGGCCAGGTCCATCGCGTCCTTGAGTTCCTGTACGGCCTGGGCGTAGACCGCATCCCACACCGTTTCCCCTGCGTAATAGTCGCGGGGCGTTTCTTTATTACGTCGAACACCAAAGCAGGGGTTGGCGTTGGCCGTCAGGCCCCATTCGCGGGCGATGGTGAACATGTGGGAGAGCAGGGCGATTTCCCTATTGGCCCTGACTTTTGCGGTCCTGGCATCTCGATACTGGGCCACCACTTGGGGCGTTATCGAGTCAATGGGCGCTTTCTCAAATGACTTTCTGAGCTGCTTCAGTTCCTTGCGATTGTCCGATTGGGTACGGGGTTTCTTGCTGGGGATGATTTCCTTTTCATATCTGTCTGTAGTGGTCAACTAATCCCGGACACGACGTTAAGTTTTTCCTCGGCCCGAGCTGGTGCCAACCCACCATTGAATTGGTGAGGCCGAATCCAGTTGTACCGATGCATCAAGAAGTGGCTGATATCGCGCTTGGCTTCTTGAGTCGTTCTGTAGCCCGTGGTCGGTATCCATTCCGTTTTTAGGCTGCGGAACACGCGCTCCATTGGCGCGTTGTCCCAGCAATTTCCCCGGCGACTCATGCTCTGGCGCATGCGATAACGCCACAATCGCTGACGAAATAGCCGGCTTGCGTATTGCGACCCCTGATCCGAGTGAAACAGCAGACCCGAAGGCCTGCCACGCTGCTCGTAGGCCATATCCAGGGCCTTGATAACCAGATCGGCGTCCGGCTTTTCCGACAACGCCCAGCCCACCACCCGGCGCGTGCAAAGATCCAGTACGACCGCCAAGTAATGCCATTTCCCCTGGGCCCAAATGTAGGTGATGTCGCCGCACCAGACTTGATTCGGGGCTGGCACATCAAACTCACGGTTCAAGGTATTCGGGATATCGAGTCTTTCTACTGTCGCTCGTTTGTAGGCATGTGAGCCGGGTTGTTTACTGACTAAATCAAGCTCGCGCATCAAGCTGCGCACTTTGAATCGACCAAGTTGTTCACCGTCTTCAAGCATCAGCGACAAGATACTGCGGCTGCCCGCAGCGCTACGACTTTGCGTGAACAACTCGTTCACCCGGCTGCGCAACCGAAGTCGTTCAACATCAGGCGTGGTGAGTTGGTGATCATGAATTGGGAGTCAGAGGCATTGGGAAGGTTGTTCTGATAATGTGGGCTAATTGTATGTAAGAAGCAGAATTCGTAATAACGGGCCGCGTTTTATTGCGAATTAGTAGCGGATATTACTCCAGTCGGGTAGACAGAGTGGTGGTGGAGGACTACTTTTCTTGTAAGTAATATTTGATGTAGGTGCATATCAACATTCTTGCGTTCGCTGCATTGGTGTTACTGTTGAGTGCTCTATAGCCGGGTGTTAAGTTTTTTGTTGAAAGGATACGGAAATCATGAGCACGAAAGATTTATATCTAGTAACGCTGATCAGTGCAGGATTTTTACTCTCGGCTTGTGGGGCACCGACCGTTCGCTACTCTGCGATTGATGATGGCAATGAGTCTTCTTTAGTTGATACGACAAAATTTTATCTGCAAGGCTCGTGGATTTCCTTAACTAAGGCCCCCATAAAAGCTGCTGCAGTTTCAGGGGGCGATAATTCATCAGCACATACGTTGGGCTTACGAACGGCGTCTATTGTGGCCCCCAGCGATCTCTCGAGTGTCAGTGCAGTTGTACTTCCAGCTCCTGTGACTGATGTTTTGTATGCCGTTCAGCCAGAAAATAACCTTTTTCGTACAACCTCGCTTACGGTCACCTATTTTGATAACTCGTTGCTTTTAAAAAAAGTAGGGATTGAGTACAAAAATAAAACAGTACAGGCGATTCAGGCTGTTGGCGGAGTGGTGACCGCCGCTTCAGCAGTGCTTGCTGCGCCCTTAGCTTCTCCTCCATCAAATGGGAAGCTGTCCTTGCCCGTGATTCTGGATGTGACAGAACCGGTATGGTGCAAGTTGAACGATATTCCTAATCAGGGAGGCGGAGCGAAATGGCAATATCAAGTTGTACCTGTGGGTAATGAATGTGATAGCGGAAAGATTAAAGATGGCAAGGCGATTATCAGGTCGCGCGGAACGGTAGCAAGAGGTGACTACTTTGGAGCTTTGTCGAGCAAACATACTTTTGTGACATCAAGTTGCCGGGATGTAATCCTGGAAATTTTTTCCCCTGATAAAAAAGTAACTGCCAATTATCCACTCGTAATAGCCGACCCCAATTGGCTGTATACGTATGTTATGCCGGAAAAAGGGGCTATAACATTGCATTCGATATGCGGCGCGGACGTGTCTTCGGAGTCGGATTCTTCCAACGATTTTGTTGCATTTCAGGCTATGCAGGAGATTTTTAAACAAGCAAAAGCAATTAAAGATGCTAAGAAATAAAAAAATAAAGTCTGAGTAGGGTGGCTTTCATGTGAGTAATCGATTAAGGGGCGGGTGATGTATGACCAGAGTAATACTTTCCGCAGTAGCATTATTAATTCTATCTTGTAGTGCAGTTGCCCACGATATAAAGGGGCTAGCTCACGACGATCAACGATTGACAACTGAGCAAGCCGTTCCTGGCGCCGCATCACTTGGGGATCGAGTGAGCACCCTCCCTTCCAGCGCYTTCGCTGCGTTACAGTCCTCTGTAAGTCAATCGAAAAGTGCAATCTCGCCGATTCGACTTCATGGTTTAGTAATACGCCAATTGGCGTGGCCGACAAATTCGACATTGCGCGTTTGTTTTTATGATGGTGCTGCCGCAGCGCGTGCAGCGGTCGCTGCTGTTGCGAGGGAATGGACACACTATGGAAACGTAAACTTTGATTTTGGAGTAGGTCCAGGCTATAGAACATGTCAATCTGGCGATAATGTATCCATGCGCGTTTCCTTTAATGCGTCAGGATATTGGTCATTGATTGGAACGCAATCTATAGTGCATGCAAAAAATAATGAAGTTACGATGAGTTTAGAGAAATTAGATGAGCTTGATTTTGCAAGTGATGAGTTTAAAGATACCGTGCTGCACGAGTTTGGGCATGCTCTAGGGTTCCACCATGAACATCAGCAGCCATTTGCAATATGTGAGCCTCAGTTCGATAAAGAGGCAATAAAGGCGATGGTGTTCAAGGCACCGCCGGGAAGTTGTTATATAGCACAGAATCATGGGCTTTCAGATAAGGATAAGGCTATCATGGGGCTAGCTTATCCAAATTTGAAAGGCTCTGACGTCCGCGCTAGCGATAATGCTATGGTTCGGCAGTTGCAAGGTAACTTGAGGGATTCAAGTCAGATCAGATCATTGGACTTGTTTATAAAGTAGTTCCGTGTTTTTTTGTCACGAAGCAGGGCTGGTTTGCCAATGCTGACGAATCAGCTCAAATTACGGGATGCAAATTTTTTGTGAGCAGTATTGATTCAACACCCTGGTTCCTTACGTTACCCACCGCCTGACTGACCCTAAACCACTCGAATGTTTCCGACGGTTCGCCTTGATGCAGTGCCATTTGCTCGGCTCGCTCCTTGGGTGTGTCTGGGTCCAGCCATTCACGGGCTAACTCCGGTGAAAGCACGACTGGTCGCCGGTCGTGAATGTCCACCATGCCGCCGGCACTATCGGCGGTAATGATTACAAACCCGTCATGCTCGCCATGCCCTTCGTCGCTGTCGGGAAATTGGCCGATGGCCGCACATATGATCGGCGCACCATCCCGGCGACGGATGAGGTAAGGCCGCTTCTTCGGTCCGCCTTCATCGACCCATTCAAACCAGTTGTCGATGGGGGCTATGGCTCGGTGTGGCCAGATCGCCCGGAAGAATGCTCCTTGCGCGACTTTCTCAGCCCTGGCGTTGATCGGCGCGGCGCGATCCTTCGCCCAATGCGGTCGCCATCCCCAGCGCACCCGGTCAGCGTGCAGGGTGTTACCTTCGAGGTGAAGCAGGGCCACCTGAGTCGACGGCGCCACGTTGTACCGCTCGAGCGGCTGACCGCCGACGGTGTTGACCAGAGCATTGGGCATGCTCAGCGCGGCAACGAAGTCGTGGATTCCCCGGTACTGTGAAAGTCTTCCGCACATTGGCGAGCCCTCCAGTAGAACCAGCAAGTTTAGTTGTCTGGGAGGCGGGTATACGGGTCGATTCCTGTGAGTTCGAAAATTTTAGCGTAGAGATCGCTGATCAGCCTGTCCTTCGCGGCCAGCTGCCAATTACTCTTTGTCTCGATTGAGGTCTTATCACGCTTGGTGTTTGACAGTTCTGCTTGTGTGTGCCTTTACTGCGTGCTGTTTGGATATACAGTAATCGGGGCGTGACGGTCGGGCGAGGGTGGGGCGACGAGCTGTAGGGTTTTGGGTGGTGTACGGTCGGTAGTACGCAGCGAAAAGGGGGGGCTCTTCGCTGACGCCTCAGCAATCGAATGACCATGCATGGCTCATGGCTACCATTCAAGCCCATATGCCAGAGCGGGTATCCTTCGCTACCAGCATGGACATGGAACGCAGGGAATTCGGAGTATAAGCACCCGCATATCCCGCTAACGTCATTCTGCCCGGCCTCAGGCCGGAATTCCCAAGGACGAATCAAGGACGATGCATGATTTCTTCTGCCCGACTGGGCGATAAACACACCTGCCCATTGCCTGGGCACGGTACCACCCCTATTGCTTCTGCCAGCGCTGATACCAACATCAACTTCATGGGGGCTGCCCGTGTTGGTGACACCTGTGGTTGTGGCGCAGTGATTACGACAGGATTCCCATCCATTGTGGTGAACGGCCGTCCCATGGCTCACTTGGGAAGCCCAACCAGTCACGGCGGAACCATCATCACCGGGTCAGGCGATGTAGGTGGTGGGTTCGTCTTTGGTGGTAGTGTCGGAGCTGCAATCATCAACTTCGCCAAGCTCGGAGCAATACGCCCGAACGGGACAGTGGATGATGAAAAGATGGCCACGCTGTTGGCTGATCCGAAGCTCACAGAGAAAGCCACTGCTGCGCATGCGTTGATAGACCCCAACGCACCGAAGAAGACTGTACCGAAAAAGGTTGATCCGAAAGAAGCTGAGGCTAAAACACCGACTGCAGTTGCCTGCCTACATCCTGACCGGATGGCAGAGCTAGCGGCTTACATCGCAGGTGAAATGAACCGCAACATCAAGCACCCGTCAGTCGTGAAGATGAAAAAGCTCAACAGCTTCGATGCCGCAGCCGAATACGGCAAGTTTCAAAAGCTACCTTGGTACGCCCGTCTATCACCCCCCAACTTTGAAGCCATGGCGCTTGGGAACAAAGGTGCAGCACTGGCACTGTGGACAGAGCGTGTTGGCCAGAACAGGCCATGGGATCACAAGCCCAAGATAGGCGAACAGTTCGGCGGAGCATGGCAGAAACAGGGTAAGTTTGATTACTTCTACGACATTTGGTCGAACGTCCACTACGGGTATGTGGGGATGGCAGGTGGTCTTTCCGAAGGCATCTTGCTGGATGGGGCAGGGGTTGAACAGATTGCTTCAGACTCAATCCGCAAAGTTCAGAAGTGGAAAGAAAGACCTGGTCCGCACCGCTCGGCAGACATTGAAGGGATGCGAGCGTGGGATGATGTCGCGGATAGGACATCAATCAGCATCGGTGTGAAGCTGTACAGGCTGCACCCAAACGGAGGTATTACCGCGAAGATGGTCATGGACGAAGTGTTAGCAGTGAAGCCAGCAGGCTGGGGGGATGGCATCCGTGACCACGCTTGTAAGTAAACCCAAATCTAGGTACGTCTGGCGTGGTCTGATTGTGTTGGCACTCGCGCCCATTGCCTTCTGGTACTTCGCTACGCCACAGGTGAGTTTTCATTTCTCGAAGGACGGCCAAGGACGTCTTGGCTACATACTGAATGTCCAACACGACATATCCAAAGGCGAGATTTACCCCGGCGAAGTAACCGGTGGCCCCGGTCACATTTTCCCGAGCAAGAAGTTTTTCATGGAGTTCGACTGGAACAACGCTGGCAAGTCGCACTGTATCCGCGTCAAACCGAAATGGCCTGATACAGACATCTACATCGGGCCAGACGGTGAGCTTGATAGCTTCACCGATAGCCGCAGCATTGAGCCGTGTGGGCCATTTCCGACTGAGTGAGAAGGACCGATATTTTTCAGTCCCGGCCTGTATAGCTCTGCTTAGTTAGAAAAGGTTTAGGGCAAAATTAGGGCAGATTCGGGGCGCAATCGCGCTACGCGCTGTTCAAAGCTACGCCACGGAAACGAAACTGATCAGGCCTGATCTTGATCCTGCGCTGACTGCTTGGTGCRTAAACGGCGACCCCAAAAAGCTTTGAACTTTCCAAGTGCGATACTGCATTGCGGCTTCACCGCGGCAACGCCTTTACCAAACTTCAGTGCCAAGGCCAGCACCAACACAAACGGCCAGAGATTCAATTGGAAACTATAGAATCTCGGATCAACGGAGGTCTTGGCTTTTTCTATGGTTTGATTGAAGTTTTGGATGCGTTGCTGTGTAGTGAGTTTTTTATCCGTCCACTCGTTCAGCTGCTTGAGCTCACTATTAGGAGTTGCTAGGCAGGGGGTCAGTCCAGTGAGTATGAGCGTCGCATTATTGACTTGCACGCTCTCCATCTCTTTGACGAAGGCTCCCGTGTCGTAATGGCTGTACACCGCCTGATCGAGCATCTGCAACTCGGCCAGGCTTTTGCTTTTGATGGCCTCATTGGCACGATTGACTTCATAGGTTGCGCCAAGGCCCAGATTTTGTTGAGAGAGTGCCTTGTAGCTCCCGATCAGTTCGCGAGTGGTAGTCGAAGGCAATACGCGTGATTTTTCAATCTCCAGCAGCATGGACTCCGCAGCATTGCAGGTGCTTAACAGACGCTTTTCCATTGGCCGGTCAGCGCCAGTACTAGCGGTCTTGATAAAGGTCTCGATCATTGGTGAAAGTCTTTTCGCCGCCTCACAGGCGGGTGTTGGACTGACCTTGGCGCAGACGGCGGCGAGCTGCGGGATGGTCTCCATCAGGGCGATATAGCTTTTGTACAGCTCTGCATCGATATCGACGTGGACGCGGGGTTGATTGGCGAGGGTCAGTGTCAGTTCCTTTTGCAGCAGCTCCTTATTTTGTATCGCCTCGATTGCTTGCCGCTGACCGTTGCTGTTGTGAAACAGCAGGATGATTCCTATCGCTGCGAATGGGTAATACAGGCAATCGACCCATGCCCATAGGTTTGCTTTGTGGCGCCAGAGACCCGAGGAACCTGCAATAAGGAAAGCGATTGCGGTGTATAAGAGCAGTACCTGCATTGTGCGTTCGCGGTAGAAAGTCTTGGCATTTTTACTTCGGGCGATGATGGTCTTTTCATCGGGCCTGCACTTCTTGAAAGGGGCAGGAGGGGCAGGCGATGAGCAGAATACTAACGGTTGAGGGGAGAGAGGAGAGAGGCCGAGAATGTAGCAAAAAACCGTTCCGCAACCCAAAACTGGACCCTTGAAGGACGTGGTCTACAGGCCGTTAAAAATCAGTAGCTTGCGGAACGCATGCCATGCTAACCTGTTGATCTACTTAGCTTTGTGGGTGGATTGCAAATCCGCCTACGCCGGTTCGATTCCGACCTCGGCCTCCACTATAAATAGCTCCGTAGATCACTGATTTACGGAGCTTTTTTATTTGCAGTAGACGGCAAGATTTTGTCTTGGATTTGACGTCAGCGAACTTGCTTAGAGGGGAAGGGGTGTATATATTTCTTCCCCTGCTGCACCGCACCAAAAAGGATTGATCGTTAATTCGATCGTTCTTGAACGCTTCACCGCGCTACCGCCCGAATGGCGAAACTGGTAGACGCATGGGACTTAAAATCCCCCGCTCGTAAGGGCGTGCCGGTTCGATTCCGGCTTCGGGCACCATATATATCAAGGGTTTGCTAGCGAAAGCTAAGCAAGCCCTTGTTCGTTTCTGGTCCGCAATTCACTTGGTGGGTGAGAGCTTCTTGCCTACTCAGTTTCGATTCTACTGCCCCGTCATGACAACAGTCGTATGAGCCAGGCGCACAAGTGAAAGGGCGTGGGGATATTTCCTGAGCCTATAAGGGCAGGGCAAAAGG
>NZ_JBFTLU010000449.1:0-5758 GCF_056396605.1 Pseudomonas sp. 05T35 | reverse complement strand
CTGTTGTATTTGCCATGTCAACATCCCTGTCGTTTTTGCTCGCCTACCCTGCCACTTACCGGGTGAGAGCTATTGTGCATTCTCAAGCAATCGCCACTTTTGTTTGCTGTTCAATAATCAGCTCAACGGGCTCGGCAACGTCCGAGTGGATCATCTTTGTCTTGCCATCGGCACCTGTAACACCGGTAACAATTTTTCCGGAGGCCGTCTTCAGCGTGTATTCGATTCCGGACAGCGGCTTCCCGGTGTCCTGACAATTGATCACAAAGTGCTCGTTAAACGGCCACTGAATCTCCACCGGCAGCGGCGCCACAAACGGCGCCGGCGTATGCGAATTCCCGATAATCACCGTCGAAGACCCGGCGGTAACTTTATTGCCATGGGTCCCTACGGAGTCCACGGTCGCCGCCGGTTTGCCGTTGATCAAAACGGTACTCGCCAACCCGCCAACCATCGCACCACCACACGCGGAGGCATCGCCTTCGCGGGCGGCCGCGAGGCCGTCGAAGAATACGTCGCCGGAACCGGCGGCGATCGGGTTGGTGCTGTGGCCGKGGAGCGGGCAAGCGGTTGGGTCACCGACTCGGGCTGCGGGTTTACCGGACATCGTCGTCTCCTTAATTGACCTTGACTTGACCGCTGCCATCCAGGCGCGCGGCAAAACTGACCTGACGCTTGAAACCTTCAACTTCCAACAGGCCTTCGATACTGAAGGTCAGCCTGAGTTGATCGTTGTCTCGCGGCAGGGAAACGACACGCACGTTGGTGAGGCGTGGCTCGTAGGCTTCGATGAAGCGTTCGATGGCCAGGCGGGCCTGACTCAGGGAGTCATGCAGGCTCAGGCGCATGTCGTTGAGATCGGGTAGCCCGTAATCGGACAGCGTTTGCACGCTGCCCGCACGGGTGCTGAGCATCTTGGCCAGATGGGCAGCCACCGACGCCATGGCGGAAACCTCGCGGCTCCAGCCGACGCGTTTGTCCGCGTCGCCACCCAGGCGTTCGAAAAGGCTGCCGTATCCAGTCATGAGTTAGCTCCGCTTACTCTTTGTCCAGCTTGCCAACCAGCGACAGGGTGAAATCGGCACCCATGTACTTGAAGTGCGGGCGCACGTTCAGGCTGACGCGGTACCAGCCTGGCTCGCCTTCAACATCGCTGACGACGATCTGGGCGGCACGCAGCGGACGACGGCCACGAACTTCGGCGCTCGGGTTTTCCTGGTCGGCCACGTACTGGCGGATCCACTTGTTGAGTTCCAGCTCGAGGTCGGTACGTTCTTTCCACGAACCGAGTTGCTCGCGCTGCAGCACTTTCAAGTAGTGAGCCAGGCGGTTGACGATCATCATGTACGGCAGTTGGGTGCCGAGCTTGTAGTTCAGCTCTGCGGCCTTGCCTTCGGCACTGATGCCGAAGAACTTCGGTTTTTGTACCGAGCTTGCGGAGAAGAACGCGGCGTTGTCGCTGCCTTTGCGCATGGTCAGGGAGATGAAGCCTTCCTCGGCCAGCTCGTATTCACGACGGTCGGACACCAGCACTTCGGTCGGAATCTTGGTTTCGATTTCGCCCATGCTTTCGAAGTGGTGCAACGGCAGGTCTTCAACCGCGCCACCGCTTTGTGGGCCGATGATGTTCGGGCACCAGCGGAATTTGGCGAAGCTGTCGGTCAGCTTGGTGCCGAACGCGTAGGCCGTGTTGCCCCACAGGTAGTGCTCGTGGCTGTTGGCGACGGTTTCTTTGTACACAAACGATTTCACCGGGTTTTCTTCCGGATCGTACGGGTTGCGCAGCAGGAAACGCGGAACGGTCAGGCCGACGTAACGCGAGTCTTCGGACTGACGGAAGCTCTGCCATTTGGCGAATTGCGGGCCTTCGAAGTGATCTTTCAGATCCTTCAGGTCCGGCAGGCCGGTGAAGCTTTCCAGGCCGAAGAATTTCGGGCCGGCAGCGGCGATGAACGGCGCGTGGGACATGCACGCAACGCTCGACACGTACTGCATCAGTTTCACGTCTGGCGAGCTTGGCGACATGAAGTAGTTGGCGATGATCGCGCCCACTGGCTGGCCACCGAACTGGCCGTATTCAGCGGTGTAGATGTGCTTGTACAGGCCAGCCTGCATCACTTCCGGCGAATCTTCGAAGTCGTCCAGCAGGTCTTGCTTGGAGACGTTGAGGATTTCGATCTTGATGTTTTCGCGGAAGTTGGTGCGGTCGACCAGCAACTGCAGACCACGCCACGCCGATTCCAGCGACTGGAAGTCCGGGTGGTGGAGGATTTCGTCCATCTGACGGCTGAGCTTGGCATCGATCTCGGCGATCATGCGGTCAACCATGGCTTTCTTGACCGGCTCACCGTTGTTCTGCGGCTTGAGCAGTTCTTCGATGAACGCCGACACGCCGCGCTTGGCGATGTCGTAGGCTTCGTCGTCCGGGGTCAGACGGGTTTCGGCGATGATGCTGTCGAGAATGCTGTATTCGCCGTTCTCGTTACTTTTTTGCTGCGCTGCACTGGTGCTCATAGTGTTGGCTTCCTTGGCTGATGGGGACTCAGGCGTCCTGGGCTGCGGCGTTCAGGCCCAGCTCACCCAGTACGCGACCGCGCGATTCGTCGTCGGCGAGAACGCCTTCGATGGCTTTGCGGAAGGCAGGTGCGTTACCCAGTGGGCCTTTGAGGGCTACCAGGGCGTCACGCAGCTCCATCAGTTTTTTCAGCTCAGGCACTTGCTCGACCAGGCTGGCCGGGTTGAAGTCCTTCATCGAATTGACGCGCAGTTTCACGGCCAGCTCTTCGGTGTCGCCCTCTTCCTGAAGACGGTTCGGCACGCTCAGCGTCAGCTGCAGTTCTTGCTTGGCGAGCACTTCGTCGAAGGTCATCTTGTCGATGCTGATCGGCTTGCGATCTTCAACTTTGCGCTCGTCCGCGCGGTGGGTGTAGTCACCGATTGCCAGTAGTTTCAGCGGCAGTTCAATCTCTTCCTGAGCACCGCCGGTGGCGGGTTTGAAGGTGACGTTGATGCGTTCCTTGGGGGCTACCGAGCCTTCTTTGGCCATGGCTTTTCTCCTTGCGGTTGTGGCCCTGGGGCCTATTCGAGTACCACTTCGAGATCGAGGTGGCACAGCCTGCGATAAATCTCTTCCTTGCGTTCTCGCACTGCGTGGTTCTGCGGCAACAACTCACAGCAGCTATGCAGGAGGTGCAGCACTTCCAGCGCAAGATCAGGCTCCCAGGCGTGCAAGCCTGAGTTCTGTAATTCTGAATCGAGGGTTTCGAGTTGGGTCTTGGCCAGTTCGTATTTCTTGGCCAGGAAGCACAGTCGCGCCAGGCTGAACTGCCAGAAGAACCGCACGCGCCCGCCGTGGGCGGCTTGCAGGCCTTGCTTGAGAATCTGCACCGCGGCCTTGAGGCCGTCCTTGCGCAGCACCGGCAAGACTTCTTCGAGCGCCAGTTCCCAGGCCGGTTGGCTGCTGCTGACTTCGCTCGGCGTTCAGCCCTTGCAAACATTCCCAGACCAGCCGCTGGCCATCGAACCAGAACGGTGCCTTGGCCAGGCTCGCCTCCAGTTCTACCAACAGGTCGGCGAATTGCCCCTGCTCGAAACGGTCCTGATAGATTTTCAGCTTGTCGACCGGTAGCCCGCGCAATGCGGTGATTTGCTCGGCGTTGCGCTCTGGGACAGCGTCGATCGGCAGCCAAAGCAACGTGCGATTCAGGCGCAGGGCGCGCAGGTCAGTGGCTTTCTGCTTCAGCCACCAGGCGCACAACGGGCGCGCATTTTCCTGCTGCGCGCGCAGGGCCTTGTGGGCTTCTTTTTCGTTGTCGATCGGCGCCCCGGGGGTGAACAGTTGCGTCGCGACCTGCTTGACCTGAGCCACCACCGCGCCGACAGCGCCGGGCTCCGGCTGGTTGTCGGCGGCGCGCTGGACCATGTTTTTCAGACGGCGGGAGATCGGCAGCAGCAGCGGCGCGTCGTCGCCCAAATGCTCGGTGCAGGCAGCATCGAGACCTTCCAGGTGCTCGACCAATCGGCGGAACAGCGGCAGTTGCTCTTTGATCGCGACGTTTTCGTTCAGCACCTGCTCGAGACGCGGCACCAGCCAATTGATGGCGGCGGAACGGGTGCGGGCCTTGTTCGGGTGAATCTCGGCCCAGTGGTTTTCACACAGATGGTGCAGCAGGCCGAGGCCGGCCAGCAGGCCCTGGAAGGATTCGCGCTGATACAGCGCCCAGGTCAGCCACGCACCAACGCGCAAATCCTTGGACTGGGTTCGCAGCAGCGCTTCACTGTTTTCGCGGATTTTCAGCCAGTCGATCTGACCGCTTTCATGCATGGATTGGGCTTTGCCCAACTCGCTTTCCAATGCCTCATATTCGCTCGAAAAACGAACGTCCTCGCCCGCGAAATTCTCTTTGGAAACAGAGGCTTTTGCGAGTTCAAGGTAATGAGCGGAAAGTTTGCTTGAGTAGGACATCCATGGCCTTTAATTAGGATTACAGTCATACGGCCCTTGGAGTTGCAATGGCGCCGGACAGTATCAAAGAGCTGCGATGAATCTCATCCAATTGAGTCCTCGCTCTTTAAAGTGCGCGCATCCTAATCACAATGATGGCTATTAGCAAGCACCCGATTAAACAACAAGACAGTGTCGTCTCTGTTGCTTGCAGGAGATCTCCCTATATGTGACAGGGGATTCCCTGACACCAGACTTGATCTTTCCACCTTCGACGCGAGCCCCCCGAAACCATTGAGCCAGAGCGGTCAATCATCCCTGTTTATCATCACCGAGGAATTCATATCCTGACGCTGACGCCAGCATGACAAAAACAGAAAATGAAAAATGTAGGAGGTTTCTGAAAAGTTACAGTCATCCATAGACATCGCGACAACTGATAATAAGCAATAGAAAGTGCCATCAAAATGATGGCACCCCATATATCACCCATCCCCTCCAAATACATCCTCAGCTCGCCTCAAACTTCACAAAAGTTTCGAAAGCCCTTCGCATTGCTGACGCAATATGCTGAAACGCGGAAAACTCCGACGTGTTTGCTGGAGGTGTCCGACATTCATTTTTTTGCCCTCTTGTTAGCGTGTTGGGCAGTTTGCGCTTGCGCAGGCCAGGTATGGCTTGGGCACCGCGATTTATCTCTTCTTTGGGCTTAAGGACGAGCCACGAAAAAGCAAAAGGATGAGCATATGTCCGCACCGGCCCATGCTGCCCATTTCACGCTTGTGATTCCGACGGTTCGCAACGATTTCAAAGTCCTGGCCTTTGACGGCACTGAAGCCATCAGCGCCTTGTATTCGATCCAGATTGAACTGGTCAGCGAGTACCCGGATTTCGATCTGGAGAGCCTGCTGAGCCAGCCGGCTTTCCTCCAGTTCGGGCTTAACGGCGAAGGTATTCATGGCTATATCGACGGGGTGCGCGCAGATGATGTCGGCAAGCGCCTGAACCGCTATCAGCTGATCCTGGTGCCGGCGCTGCACTATCTGCAGTTCAGTCGCGACCAGCGGATTTTCCAAGGCCAGACGGTACCGAAAATCATCGCTCGGGTACTCAAGGCACATGGCATCCAGGCGGATGCCTTTACCTTCAACGTCAGCACCAGTCCCGAGCGCGAATACTGCACTCAATACGGGGAAAATGATTTCGAGTTCGTCCAGCGACTGTGCGCCGAGGACGGCATCGCGTGGCATCACCAGCATTCCCGCGACAGCCATCTGTTGGTGTTCACCGACGGCCAGACCTTCTTCCCCACAC
>NZ_JBFTLU010000448.1:0-3658 GCF_056396605.1 Pseudomonas sp. 05T35 | reverse complement strand
GCGTTATCGATACCGACTCGGCGAAACGCAGGGCGTGGGGTTTGTCGACTTCGACTTCGGCGTAAAGCACGCTTTGGTTGGCCATGACCAGATCGAGTATCTCCTGGGTCAGGCGTTCGAGCAGGGCGAACCGGTTGCCTTCCACATGGGCGATGATCGCCTTGGTAATGGTGCGGTAATTGAGCGCATGATCGATATCGTTGTCGCGCACGGCGTCTTGGGCTGCATAGAGGATGGTCAGGTTGATCAGCACATCCTGCTTGTTGAGGATTTCGTCCTCGTTGATTCCGATGAAGGTCCGCAGACACAGGTCCTTGACCCGAATGCGGGCCATTCCTGGTTGAAGTTGTGGCATTGCTACTTGCTCCGTCCAATCAATTGCAGGAACTCCTGGCGGGTGTTGCTCGACTCGCGAAAGGCGCCGAGCATCACCGAGGTGTTCATGGTCGAATTCTGTTTCTCGACGCCGCGCATCATCATGCACATGTGCTGGGCCTCGATCACTACCGCAACACCGGCGGCCTGGGTGACGCGCTGCACCGCCTCGGCGATTTCCCGGGTGAGGTTTTCCTGGATCTGCAAACGCCGGGCGAACATGTCGACGATTCGCGCGATCTTCGACAGGCCCAACACCTTGCCGGTGGGAATATAAGCCACATGGGCCTTGCCGATGAAGGGCAGCAGGTGATGTTCGCAGAGCGAGTAGAGCTCGATGTCGTCGACGATCACCATTTCATCGTTGTCAGAGGCGAACAGCGCGCCATTGACGATCTCGTCGACGCTCTGTTCGTAACCATGACACAGGTACTGCATGGCCTTGGCCGCACGCATCGGGGTGTCTTGCAAACCCTCGCGGTCGGGGTCTTCGCCCAGGCCGATCAGGATTTCACGGTAGCTCTGGGACAGGGATAACGTCATGGAACATCCTCGCGGGGGCGGCCTACTTGAGGTGCCGTCCGCCGTTGACGGTCAGGGTCGTGCCGGTGACATAAGGGTTGTCCAGCAAGTAGCGCAAGCTCTGGTAGACAACCTCGCTGCCGGGTTCGATACCCAGCGCGGACTTGGCCAGGGCTTTGGCGCGGTACGCCGCGTTGTCGTCGGGATTAAACAGTAGCAGGGCCGGCGCGATACCGTTGACCTTGATTTTCGGGGCGTATTTCGCGGCGAAGGAAAGGGTCAGGCTGTCGAGCCCGGCTTTAGTGGCGCAATAAGCGATGTGCTTGCTGCTGCCCCTGCGCGTGACATCGTCGCTGATATGCACGATGTCGGCGGGGCTGGAGTGCTGCAGCAAGTCGGCACAATGCAGGTTGATCAAGTAGGGCGCAAGCATGTGCACGCTGAACATCTGGGTGAATGCGGCCACTTCGGTGTCAGGGGTTTCGGCCAGCCAGGCGGAAGCGTTATGCACAATTGCCCGCAAGCTCCGGGTATGGGCTTTCAATTGCGTGATGAACGCCAGGATCCCGGCTTCGCTGGAGAAGTCGGCAAACAGTGCAATCGCGCCAAGGTCGCGCAGTGTTTGCACGCCCGGGCGTTCGCTGCGGTAGCTGATGATCACGCGGTGACCTTCTTCCAGCAGCCGCTGCGCGCAGTGCAGGCCGACACGTTGGCTGGCGCCGGTAATGAGGATCGGAGCTGAGGAAGAGGTCATGGATGGCTCGCATCGCGGGTATGGCAAAACTATACCAGCGACAGCTTGCGCAATGCCTTGAAAAGATCGCAGGTTCCGGCTGCTCCCACAGCCGCACGACCCAATCTCACAGCGAGCCTGCGATCTTTCAGCGATTCTGGGTGGACGGTGCCGCGGGCAATGACCGCCCTGCTGTGTTGTTCAACCAGCCGGTCAGCAGGTGGGTCGACAGCGGAATAAAGACGTAGACCATCAACGGCGTCAAGGCCAGGGTGCTGACGAATACACGAGTCAGCAGGCTCATGTCGCTCAGCAGTGGGCCGAGTACAAAGTTGAACAGTAGCGAGACCGGAAAAAATGCCAGCCAGATCGCCACGGCCTGTTTCCAGCGAGGTGGACGTTGCCCGACCGCACCGAACCAACCGTCGATGCCGCTGACCCGATACTCGGAAGGGTGGGCAAACAACTCGCTGCCGCGTGCCAGCCACGCCGTGCGCGAGGCGGAATGCTCCCAGGCATGCAGAGTCTGCCCATCGGCGAAGCGGAAGATAATCTGGAATTCGTCATCTCCGACCGGCGGGGCGAGCACGCCAGAGCCGAGATAGCCGGGAAAATCGGTGGCCAGTTGTTCGCCTTCGCGCAGCCAGGCGATCAGGTCCTGATAACGCCCGTTGGCAACGCGACGCGCAACCATCAGGGTGACGGGTGAGGTAGACATTGTGTATCTCCGTAGGACAAGCACGCGGTTCCGGGTAGGAGGCGTACAAAACGCAGCACCGGGATAAAGGGCTGCGTTTAAAAACAAGCAAGGATTATTCCTGGTTTTTCAAATGCACTCGACAGATTGTCGGATGTATAGCTCTTGCAATGTAGGAATATGATGAGAGATAAATGGGATCCAATCTGACACGGACGTCCAAGAACTTATGATTACGACGACTGATCCTCCCCAGACCGTGCAATTTTCTCGTCTGGAGAAGCAAGAGCAACTGTTCCCGATCCGTGAAGTGGCGCGCCTGACGGGCGTCAATCCGGTGACCTTGCGCGCCTGGGAGCGGCGCTATGGATTGATCCAGCCAACACGCACCGAAAGTGGGCATCGGCTGTATTCCATGACCGATATTGAACGGGTTCAGAGCATTCTTGGCTGGATCGGACGTGGCGTGGCAGTCAGCAAGGTGGGCAGGATTCTGGCGAAGACCAGCGAGGTCCCGGCGTTGTCGAGCGTCATCCCGGATGAACTGGTTCAGGCCGACTATGCCCAGTGGCAAGCGCAGATCAGCGCGGCAATCTGCAATTTTGACGATGCGGAGTTGGGGCGGATTTACGGTCAGGTATTTTCCACTTATTCATTGACGGTGACGTTCCAGGACATTTTCATGCCGCTGTGGACGCAATTGCTTCAGCATCATGAATTGTTTGGACAAACCAGTGAGTGGGCGATGCTGGATATGTTTCTTCGTGCCAGAGTTCTCCAGCGACTGGCATTGTTACGAGGTGGGCAGCCGTTGCAGGTGATCGTTTCTGCCATTGATTCGCACTGCCATAAGCTTGAGTTGCTATTGACGGCTTTGTATATGGGCAGTACGCAGGTAGGTATCAGGACACTGGCACTGGGGCAACCATTTGATGAGCTGACCCTGGTCTGTGACAGGATCAAACCGCACGCGCTGGTATTGTTTTCCAATCAAGCGCCTGCACCTGACTTCACTCGCCGTCTGAATCGGCTGGCTATGGGCCTGGATTGTCGCCTGATACTGGCTGGAGATTCGGCGGATCTGGCGCAAGAGAGCCTGAGCGGATCGTCGATTGGCTGTATTGGAAGTGAAGGGGGGGTGATGCAGCAGCGTTTGCAGCAGTTTCTCGCGGGAACGCTCGATACCTGAGGCTCAGATGTGCAGCGCGGGATGTGTCAGGCGATGCTGCTGAAGAATGAACTGACGCAGGCGTTCGGTTTCATCCTTGTCGCTTTGGTTGAGCCGATAGGCGTAATAGCCCTGTTCGGTTTCTCGTTCGAAGGTCCCGCGC
>NZ_JBFTLU010000447.1:0-3664 GCF_056396605.1 Pseudomonas sp. 05T35 | reverse complement strand
CCCAAGGGCCAATTCACTCTGCATCAACTACTGAGCCATCAGGCTTATGCCCTGAGAAGTTTTATTCGTTAAGTTAATCAGGGCCTTTGTTCGCATGATTCATCATATGGCTGGCAATTGATTTCAAGTTATTGCCGCGGCGCCACTTTTTTGTTAGATTGCGCGCCTCAAAAATTAACCAGGGACGTGTTATGTTTTTTATTATTTGGCAAGGATGGGGTGTTCTTTCGATTCTTATCCCGCTGCTCTGCGTGGTGCCTTTCGCTGGGCTCTTCAATGGGCTCGGGCTGGGTGTCGGTCTATTGGTTGGTGCGGCCGCCAACGCCTATATTGGCCACAAGCTGAATAACCAGCCGGGCAAAACCTACATAGATAAAAACACGGGTGGCGAAGTGATCTTTCGCAAGAAGCACACGTTGTTTTATGTGCCCATGCAGTATGTGTCAGTGCTGTGGGCCGTGGTGGGTGTATTTGCGTTGTTTAGTGCGCTCTAAGGAAGGACTGAAGTACCTACCGATTTTTTATGCCCTCGCTACTTGAGGTTAAAAAAATCATGAGTTGGTCGAAAAACAGATCTTTCCTGTCCTTAACTCATGGATCTTTCCTCTAGTCGTACTGTTTCAGGGGGATTGGTCCACGCTACGGGCGCTTACCCACTTCGGTGTCCCCCGTATCGCCGCAGACGTAAGTTTCCTCGCCATGAAGCAACTAATCGAGCTGTGTCACGTTCGCTATATTGTTTGCGCATTGCGAAAGCCATCAGGTACATCCCATCCGATCTACTGATTGACGCCAGGCTTTGAACATGGTGCTCGGGGGCATGTTTTACTCTGGTCACGTAAACGTCTAGCCAGTAGGTATCAGCGTGCTTATTCCACAATCGTATGTACATCCTCCTCGCTCAAACAGACCGACAACTGCTGACCTTCCTTGCTGAAGGCGCAATAGGGCAATGCCTGCTGCTTGAGGAAGGCCAGTGGCACGGCTATAAAAAATGCGCTCAACGCTGCTGCAGCCACGGTTTTCCCGAATATTTTCAGCCCGGAGAGTGACGCGTTTCTGGACGCCGTTTTTATCCTGAAACGGGCATACAAACCGCTGGCCAGGATCGCTGCGCCGATTAGCATGGCAATCGTGATATCGGCCTGTACGGGGCTGTAAAGCAGATTGCCGTTGGCATCGTCCGGGTAGTTCAATTGCCACCAGCCACCGATGCACAGCGGCACAATCCCGGCGGTGATCCAGGCGAGGATCGACCCCGGCAGCCGTAGCAGGATAGTCACTATCAGGCCGAGGGTGGCAACGGTCCAGCCGCTGAGAAACAGTTGGGTGGACATGGCACCGCCGAACAGGGTACCGCCGACATCCTTGGGCGTCAGAAGGGTCCAGTCGTAGAAAACGATGTGCAGAAGCACAACCCCTACGGCAATCCAGCTCATCGGGAAGTAAAGCCATAACCATCGGGTGTTGGAGCGAAGCATTGTCTTACTCATGCAGGGGGACGAGAACGTGTCAGAGATGTGCATGAATGAGAGAGGGTGCCAAGCATCAGCACTATCACTGAACGTGTGGCGTTCAGATTCGGAATAACACACATCTTCCTTTTTGTGTTTTGGGCACCAGTTTGTAATGTGCTCTTGCGCATTGTATATGCTTGTTGATCCGGTGAGGGTTGAACGCTTGAGCGTACTTTCAGGCGAGAGGACAGGCGGCCTTCACAGCCCTTTGTCGAACTGAAGTGGCATGGCGCATTGTCATGCTCACAGAGCCCTTCACGCCTGTTTCCCATCCTCTACCGAGTTCATCGTCCAAGGTCCTGGTCGGTGCCAAATCCGCTGCTAACTCACAGTGAAGTCTTTTCCGGCTTAATGCGAGGTCAGCATGACCGAGAAGCCCTGCAGGTTTACGCGTGCAGGGCTTTTCTCGTTTTCGGCCCCAGCGAGCATGATTCATTGAAGTTCGGATTGATCTACGCTTAATGCTCTACACAGAGGGTTGCGTCATGAGCGAAGATCGAGTGGTTGCGCTTGAGATAGCGCTTAAAACGGTAATGGCCGTCGCTGGGCGACACGGCGTGGCAGCCGACGAGCTGTGCAGGAAGTCAATTGGCGCAATAATTGGCGATACCGAGTTTAATTGGGTCAAGCCCGACCATGCCGAAGACGCCATCGCCGAGATTGAAATGGCTCAAGCTGCCATTGCGCACCTGTCTCTACCCTCGGCGAAATAAGCGGGTGTGGGTCACGGCCGGCGATGCGTCTGGCGTTCCATCGCGTCCTGCCGCGCTCAGGTCAATCATGCGCCGGTAGCCCTCACCACGTGGGCCGTTTGGTTCGTCCCGTGCCAGTGGTGTAAAGATGATGTCGGGGCTGATCGTATTGACTCGCGCGCCGCGTTTGCCCCAGCGCACCGCTTGCGCCATGACTCGCAACGAGTTCCCGCGCTTGGAGATCTGGTAAGCGTTCAAGGGTCGGTGACCTGATCGGCTTGAAGCATCGGGAGCGCGAGCAGATCGTCCGCTAACCAGCCAGACACCCGCGACCTTGATGACCTCCAGCAGGTTCGACAGACCGTTCTTCTGCTTGGCGGTCGACTGCGCGGTGCTGCCGCATGCGTTGATGCAGCGCCCACCGCCCGGGCAGCTGTCACGAAATGAAAAGCCATTGTCGTCTGATGAGAAGCGGCCCGTCAGACGGCGTCCTAGAGTCCAATCAGCGCAAATCGACGCGACACGACAATATTGCAGACTGGAGAATAAGACAACATGGCCAAAGCCGTACGCTTCTACGAAACCGGTGGTCCCGACGTTCTTCGTTATGAAGAGGTCGAAGTTGGTGAACCCGGTCCAGGCCAGGTCCGTCTTCGTCATGTAGCGGTTGGCCTGAACTATGCCGACACCTACTTTCGCAATGGCACTTACCCGATTCCGATGCCCAGCGGCATGGGGGTTGAAGCTTCCGGTGTGGTCCAGGCCATCGGTGAGGGGGTTACCAACGTACAGGTGGGTGATCGCGTCACCTACACCGGGTTTCTCAATACATTGGGGGCCTACAGCACCGAGCGCCTGATCCCGGCCGCGCCGCTGATCAAGCTGCCGGAAACCATCAGTTTCGAGACTGCCGCGGCCATGACCATGCGCGGCCTGACATCGTCGTACCTGATGCGGCGCATTTACGATTTCAAGGCCGGCGACAGTATTTTGCTGCACGCCGCTGCCGGTGGCGTCGGCCTGATCGTTTCGCAGTGGGCCAAGCTGCTCGGCCTGACGGTCATCGGCACTGTATCCACCGAGGTCAAGGGTGAAATCGCCCTGGCCCATGGCTGCGACCATGTCATCAACTACAGCCATGAAGACGTCGCCCAGCGCGTTCGCGAATTGACTGATGGTGTTGGGGTCAACGTGGTGTTCGACAGTGTCGGCAAGAATACTTTCATGGGCTCCCTGGATTCGCTCAAGCGCCGCGGCCTGATGGTGTGCGTCGGCACGGCGTCCGGCCCGATCCCGGCGTTCGATCCGGTGCTGCTGGCGATGAAAGGCTCGCTGTTCATGACCCGCCCGGCTCTGGCGGACTACATCGCCGACCCGGCGGAAAAAGCTGCCCTGGCGGGTGAACTGTTCGACCTCGTCGGCAGCGGTCGAATCAAGATCGAGATCAACCAGCAC
>NZ_JBFTLU010000446.1:0-3675 GCF_056396605.1 Pseudomonas sp. 05T35 | reverse complement strand
GCCCCTATACTACAAGGCTTGGCGCTGACCCCGGATGGTAATTACCTTGTCAGAACTGGGGCTTTTCATTACCATTCTGCAAAATTTTTATAAGTTCAGATTTTTACTTAGTAGATGCCTGATTTAACAGGCCACAAAGCTGATGGGAGAGGACTGAATGAGCAATGACGGCGTGAATGCAGGCCGGCGTCGCTTCTTGGTAGCAGCCACATCCGTGGTGGGTGCTGCAGGAGCGGTGGGGGCTGCGGTCCCGTTCGTGGGGTCATGGTTTCCCAGTGCCAAGGCGAAAGCCGCAGGTGCACCGGTGAAAGTGAATGTCAGCAAAATCGAACCAGGTCAGCAAATGATTGCTGAATGGCGCGGTCAGCCGGTATTCATCGTCCGCCGTACGCAGGAGATTTTGGGGAATCTTGCAAAGATCGAGGGTGACCTCTCTGATCCAGACTCCAAGAATTCGGTACAGCCAACTTACGTGGACCCCAAGACGCGCTCGATCAAGCCGGAAGTTCTGCTGCTGATCGGTATTTGCACGCACTTGGGTTGCTCTCCGACCTTCCGTCCAGAAGTAGCGCCTGCCGATCTTGGCCCTAAATGGGTAGGTGGTTATTTCTGCCCTTGCCACGGTTCCCACTACGATCTGGCTGGCCGCGTCTTCAAGTCGCAACCTGCGCCTTTGAATCTGCCAGTTCCCCCGCATTCCTATGAGTCGAACGACATTATTGTCATCGGCGTCGATACGGAGAAAGCGTGATGAGCAAGTTCATGGATTGGGTTGATGCGCGCTTTCCTGCCACTAAAATGTGGGAAGACCATCTCAGCAAGTACTACGCCCCGAAGAACTTCAACTTCTTCTATTTCTTTGGCTCCCTGGCGCTGTTGGTTCTGGTTAACCAGATCGTAACCGGCGTCTGGCTGACCATGAGCTACACCCCGTCGGCGGAAGAAGCATTCGCCTCCGTCGAATACATCATGCGTGACGTCGAGTACGGCTCGATCCTGCGTCTGCTGCACTCCACCGGCGCTTCGGCGTTCTTCATCGTGGTTTACCTGCATATGTTCCGTGGCCTGCTCTACGGTTCGTACCAGAAGCCGCGTGAGCTGGTATGGGTCTTCGGCATGCTGATCTACCTGGCACTGATGGCTGAAGCCTTCATGGGCTACCTGCTGCCGTGGGGTCAGATGTCCTACTGGGGCGCCCAGGTGATCATCTCGCTGTTCGGTGCGATCCCGGTCATCGGCAACGACCTGACCCAATGGATCCGTGGTGACTACCTGATTTCGGGCATCACCCTGAACCGCTTCTTCGCCCTGCACGTCGTGGCCTTGCCGATCGTGATTCTCGGTCTGGTGGTGCTGCACGTTCTGGCGCTGCACGAAGTCGGCTCGAACAACCCGGACGGCGTGGACATCAAGAAACACAAGGACGAAAACGGCGTACCGCTGGACGGCATTGYCTTCCACCCGTACTACACCGTGAAGGATATCGTCGGCGTGGTGGTGTTCCTGTTCATCTTCTGCGCGATCGTGTTCTTCTTCCCGGAAATGGGCGGTTACTTCCTCGAGAAGCCGAACTTCGAAGTGGCGAACGCCTTCAAGACCCCGGTACACATTGCCCCGGTCTGGTACTTCACCCCGTTCTACGCGATTCTGCGTGCGATTCCGGACAAGCTCCTGGGCGTTGTCGCCATGGGTGCTTCGATTGCCTTGCTGTTCGTCCTGCCCTGGCTTGACCGTAGTCCGGTCAAGTCCATGCGCTACAAGGGCTGGTTGAGCAGGATCTGGCTCTGGGTGTTCTGCATCTCCTTCGTGATTCTTGGCTGGCTGGGCGTCATGGCGCCTACTCCGGAACGTACATTGCTGTCGCAGGTCTGTACCTTCCTGTACTTCGCCTACTTCATTCTGATGCCGTTCTACACCAGGCTCGAGAAGACCAAACCGGTTCCGGAAAGGGTGACTGGCTGATGAAAAAGCTATTTGCTGTACTGATTCTTGCTGCACTGCCTGTCTTGTCCTTCGCGGCCGAGTCCGGTGGTCCAGAGCTCGAAAAAGTCGATATCGACGTCTCCGATAAAGCGGCAATGCAAGATGGTGCGCGTACGTTCGCCAACTACTGCATGGGGTGCCACAGTGCCAAGTTCCAGCGCTATGAGCGCGTTGCCGACGATCTGGGGATTCCTCACGATCTGATGCTGAAGAACCTGGTGTTCACGGGCGCCAAGATCGGTGACCACATGAGCATCGGCATGCAGCCGGCAGACGCCAAGTCCTGGTTCGGCGCTGCGCCGCCCGACCTGACGCTGGTGGCTCGCGTTCGTGGCACTGACTGGCTCTACGGCTACCTGCGGTCGTTCTATGAAGACCCGAGTCGTCCTTGGGGTGTGAACAACAAGGTGTTCCCGAACGTCGGTATGCCTAACGTTCTGGGCGGCCTGCAGGGTCGTCAGGTGGTAGGCTGCAAACAAGTTCAAATCGTCGAAAGCGGCAAGAAGCAGTATGATCCTCTGACCGGCACACCGCTGACTCATGAAGCGTGCGATCAGCTGACCATCGTGCCAAAAACCGGTGCTCTGAACGAAGAGCAGTTCGACGAGAAGGTCAAGAATCTGGTGACCTTCCTGGCCTATTCGGCCAACCCGGTGAAGCTGCAGCATCAGCGCATCGGTACCTATGTGTTGCTGTACCTGGCGTTCTTCTTCGTATTCGCTTACTTGCTCAAGCGTGAATACTGGAAAGACGTGCATTGATAAAGCTTTAAGCAATTGCTGTTAATCGCGCGCGCCCAAGGGCGTCTCTGAACGTGTAACGAGTCTGGTCATCCAGGCGTTACGGGAGACGCCCTCTGGGCGCGCTCGTTTTTCCGCTCCCGATAATTTCTACAAGCGAGGAGGACCGCCATGGGCGTGACCAATCGGTTGGCCTGTTACTCCGACCCCGCCGACCACTATTCCCACCGAGTGCGTATCGTACTGGCAGAGAAGGGTGTCAGCGCCGAGATCATCAGTGTGGAGGCGGGCCGTCAGCCGCCAAAGCTGATCGAAGTGAACCCTTACGGCAGCTTGCCCACCCTGGTCGATCGTGACCTGGCGTTGTGGGAGTCGACCGTGGTGATGGAATATCTGGATGAGCGTTACCCGCATCCACCGTTGCTGCCGGTTTATCCGGTAGCGCGTGCCAACAGCCGTCTGCTGATTCACCGTATTCAGCGTGACTGGTGTGTTCTGGTGGATCTGATTCTGGATTCGCGAACCAAGGAGCCAGCGCGTGTGCAGGCTCGCAAGGAATTGCGTGAAAGCCTGACGGGCGTTTCGCCGCTGTTCGCCGACAAGCCGTTTTTCTTGAGTGAGGAACAAAGTCTGGTGGATTGTTGCCTACTGCCAATACTCTGGCGTTTGCCGATTCTGGGTATTGAACTGCCGCGGCCTGCCAAGCC
Organism: Pseudomonas sp. 05T35; assembly: GCF_056396605.1. Classification (NCBI taxonomy): domain Bacteria; kingdom Pseudomonadati; phylum Pseudomonadota; class Gammaproteobacteria; order Pseudomonadales; family Pseudomonadaceae; genus Pseudomonas; species Pseudomonas sp. 05T35. Next base: position 245 of record NZ_JBFTLU010000446.1, on the reverse strand, counting down.
GCTGCTTGATTACATGGAGCGTCAGTTTGCGCGTGAGGCTTTCCAGGCGAGTCTGTCTGGTGTCGAACGCGATATGCGCTAAGGCTTAAGGAGCCGCTATGAACTCCAGTCGACCTTATTTGGTCCGCGCGCTCTATGAGTGGATTGTGGACAACGATTGCACCCCGCACCTGCTGGTCAATTCCGAGTATCCGTCGGTGCAGGTGCCGCAAGGCTTCGCCAGCGACGGACAGATTGTCCTGAAC
>NZ_JBFTLU010000445.1:0-3690 GCF_056396605.1 Pseudomonas sp. 05T35 | reverse complement strand
TTGCGAGTCAGGCCAGGGGTGGACACGGTTTTWAATGGCGTTGCCGAAGGGGGTTTGAGGCCAGACTGGCTGGCCCCATCGCGAGCAGGCTCGCTCCCACATTGGACCTGTGTTAGCCGCAAATTAGCGGTTCAACTCGGTCACCTGTGGGAGCGAGCTTGCTCCGGGCGGCGATCCAACGATAGCGGTGTAACGACTTACGAATAGCGCAACGCGGTCGCCGGTTCGATCTTCGCAGCGCGCCAGGCCGGGTATACCGTGGCCAGGAAGCTCATGATGAAGCCCGCCGAGCAGATCAGCAGCACGTCACCGCCCTGCAATTCCGACGGCAAGTTGCTGACGAAGTACACGTCGGAACTGAAGATATGCTGACCCGTCACGCGCTCCAGCCAACCGACCATCTCACTCACGTTCAACGCTGCGATCACCCCGAGGACGCCGCCAATCAGCGTGCCGACGACACCGATCACCGTGCCCTGAACCATGAAGATCGCCATGATCTGCCGAGGCGTGGCGCCGATGGTCCGCAGGATCGCGATGTCCGCGCCCTTGTCGTTCACCACCATGATCAAGGTGGCGATGATGTTGAACGCAGCGACCGCCACGATCATCAGCAGCAACAGGCCGATCATGGTTTTTTCCATTTTCATGGCGCTGAACAGACTGCCTTGAGTGTGGGTCCAGTCATCGGCCTTGAAATCAACGCCCAGGCCGCCAGCGATGTCTGACGAGACCTTCGGTGCGGCGTACAAGTCTTTCACCGCCAGGCGCACGCTTTGCACCTGATTCGGTTCCCAATGCTGCATTTGCGCCGCATCGGCAACGTGGATCAGCGCCATCGAGCCGTCGAGTTCGGCACCGACCTTGAACACGCCAACCACGTTCAGCCGCTGCATGCGCGGGGTGATACCACCCGGTGCGGTGCTGACTTCCGGCACGATCAGGGTGATTTTGTCGCCGACGTTCAAGCGGAAGCGGCGTGCGGTGATTTCACCGACCACCACCCCGAACTCGCCTGGCTTCAAGTCGTCCAGACGTCCCTGCACGATGTGCTGGGCGACGATGGAGACTTTGCCTTCCTGTGCCGGATCAACGCCGCTGATCTGGATCGGCTGCATCGAGCCCTTGTAGGACAGCATGCCTTCCATCTCGGTGAATGGTACGGCGGCGGTCACTTCAGGGTTCTTCATCGCGGCGGCCGCGACAGGCTGCCAATCGTCGATCGGCTTGACGCCAACGATGGTTGCGTGGGGCACCATGCCGAGGATGCGCGAGCTCATTTCGCGCTGGAAGCCGTTCATCACCGACAACACCACGATCATCGCCAGCACGCCCAGGGCGAGGCCGATCATCGAGGTCATCGAGATAAACGAAACAAAGCGATTGCGGCGCTTGGCGCGGGTATAGCGCGTGCCGATAAAGATCGATAACGGTCTGAACATTCGCTGGGGCACCGTATAAAAATAAAAGACCCGACACGCTTTTCAGTCGTGCCGGGTTTAGGCCAATCAGATGGGAGTGAGGCGACCTTCCTGCAGGTGCAGGACGCGATCCATCTGGCGGGCCAGGTTCATGTCGTGGGTCACCACCAGGAACGCGGTGCGCATCGACGTGCTGAGTTCCAGCATCAGGTCCTGAATGCCCTGGGCGGTATGGGAGTCGAGGTTACCGGTCGGCTCATCGAGCATCACCAGCCCTGGCTTGTTCACCAACGCGCGGGCGATGGCCACGCGCTGGCGTTCACCACCGGACAGTTCGGCCGGTTTGTGCTCCAGACGATGGCCCAGCCCTACCCGTTCCAGCAAGGCCGTGGCGCGCTGACGGGCTTCCGGGATCGCGGTGCGGCCGATCAACAGCGGCATGCAGACGTTTTCCAGCGCGGTGAACTCGGGCAGCAAGTGGTGGAACTGGTAAACGAAGCCCAGCGAGCGGTTACGCAACAGGCCACGGGCCTTTTCGTTGAGCGCCGACAGCTCTTCACCGGCCAGCCATACACTGCCTTTGGTTGGCGTATCGAGGCCGCCGAGCAGGTTGAGCAAGGTACTTTTACCGGAACCGGAGGTACCGACAATCGCCACGCGCTCACCCGGGTGCAGCTCAAGCTGCAAACCGGACAACACCACTACCGATTCCGGGCCTTCCTCGTAGGCTTTACCCAGGTCGCGGCAACTCAAGACTGCTTTAGTACTCATACCCAAATCACTCATAACGTAGCGCCTCCGCAGGCTGGGTGCGCGCAGCACGCCAGGCTGGATAAAGGGTGGCGAGGAAACTCAGGACCAACGCCGCGCCGCAGACCATCAACACGTCTTCGGCCATCAGTTGCGACGGCAGGTAGTCGATGAAGTACACGTCGGCGTTAAGGAATTTGTGCCCGATCAGGCCTTCGAGGGCGGAAATCGCGGCGCTGACATTCAGTGCGGCGAACATCCCGACCACGGCACCGATCGCCGTGCCGACTACACCGATCACCGTGCCCTGGACCATGAAGATCGCCATGATCTGGCCCGGTGTGGAACCGAGGGTTCGCAGGATTGCGATGTCACCCTTCTTGTCGTTCACCACCATCACCAGCGTGGAAATGATGTTGAACGCGGCCACCGCAACGATCAGCAGCAACAGCAGGCCGATCATGGCTTTTTCCATGCGGATCGCCTGATACAGGTTGCCGTGGGTGCGGGTCCAGTCACGGGCGTAGTAATGGTCTCCGTCCAGGTTCTGCGCAATGTTCCAGGCAGTGCGAGGTGCCTGGAACAAATCGTCGAACTTCAGCCGCAAGCCCTGGACCTGATCCGGCTTCCAGCGATGCAGGCGCGCCAGGTCATCCAGATTGGTCAGCCCCAGGTAGCCGTCCAGCTCACCGGCGCCGACATGGAAAATGCCGACCACGGTAAAGCGCTTCATCCGCGGAAACATCCCGGCCGGGGTCACGGTGACCTCCGGGGCGACGAAGGTCAGCTTGTCGCCGAGACCCACGCCGAGCTTGGTCGCGGCCTTGTCACCGATCACGATGCCGAAGCTGCCCGGCGACAGGTCGTCGAGTTTGCCCTGCGTCATGAAGTTGTCGATGATCGAGACTTTGCGCTCCTGGTCCGGGTCGACTGCATTGAGCAGGACTTTCTGCACCTGGCCGTTGTTGGTCAGCAAACCCTGCATCTGGGTGAACGGCGCAACCGCCACCACCTGCGGGTTCTGCTGGACCTTGGCCGCCAGGCTTTGCCAGTCGCTGATGGGCTCGCCGGACTCGATGGTCGCGTGGGGCACCATGCCCAGCACACGGGTGCGCATCTCATGATCGAAACCGTTCATGACCGATAACACCACAATCATCACGACGACGCCGAGGGCGAGTCCGATCATCGAGGTCAACGAAATGAACGACACAAAATGATTGCGACGCTTTGCACGGGTATAACGCGTGCCGATAAATACGAAGAGAGGTCTGAACATGTCGGGGCTTGTTCGGAGGGAAAAGGAACGTCCTTGTGGCGGGGGTCGATAACCAGCTTTACACTCAGACCACCGCCGCTACCATGGGTTCGCCATGTCGACATTAGATGAAGAAGATCGCCGCGAATACTACCGTATCGAGGACACGATCGCACTGGAAATTCGGCCCCTGTCTGCCCTCGAAGCGGCAGGTCAGGAAGTGTTGCAGGATGCTTCCCCGCTGTTCAACCTGCTCAGCGA
>NZ_JBFTLU010000444.1:0-6934 GCF_056396605.1 Pseudomonas sp. 05T35 | reverse complement strand
GCTGGCTTCGGTGGCCAATGAAATGGGCAAGGATGCGGGTCGCAATGCGCGCCTGTTGCGGCGCAAGATCCTGGCGTTGCAAGCTTCGTTCAACGCTGTCGATAATTGCCGTAAACCGGTGCTGGCAGCGATTCAGGGCTATTGCCTGGGCGGCGCGATCGATCTGATTTCCGCTTGTGATATGCGTTACGCGGCAGAAGACGCGCAATTCTCGATCAAGGAAATCGACATGGGCATGGCCGCCGATGTCGGCACTTTGCAGCGCTTGCCGCGGATCATTGGTGACGGCATGCTGCGCGAACTGGCATACACTGGTCGCACCTTCGGCGCAGAAGAGGCGCGCAGCATCGGCTTGGTCAACCGGGTCTACCCGGACACAGCCAGCCTGCTGGATGGGGTGATGGGCATTGCCCGTGAAATTGCTGCCAAATCGCCGATTGCGATTGCCGGGACCAAAGAGATGATCAGCTACATGCGCGATCACAGCATCAATGATGGCCTGGAATACATTGCTACCTGGAACGCCGCGATGCTGCAATCCGCAGACCTGCGGGTCGCCATGGCGGCGTCGATGAGCAAGCAGAAACCCGAATTTCTGGACTGAGCACACATGACTTCACGTTGGACCACTGCGGTACTCGACACCGACTTGCCCGGCGGCTGGGCCGTGGCCCGCAGCCCCGAAGGTTTTTTGTTCGACGACAACGGCGCGCTGTTCCCGCGGGAATGGCTGAAACGTCAGGACCTGTCGATTCTCGCCGAGCACGGCATCGGTTATCTCGACGGTGAGCCGGTGTATTTGCTGGAGCTCAAGGCTCACAGCGAAGTGCCGGGCTGCAACTGGAAAGGCCTGCGGGCGTTCATGCTCGATGGCGATCACACGGTTTATAAAGTGCTGGGTTATGCCGCGCAAGTCGGCACCTGGGCGCGGGAGCACCGGTTTTGCGGCAACTGTGGTCAGCGCATGACGCAGATACCGCGTGAGCGGGCGATGTACTGCGAACCCTGTGATTTGCGCTTTTATCCGCGGATTTCACCGAGCATGATCGTGTTGATCACTCGCGGCGACGAAATCCTGCTGGCGCGCTCGCCGCGCTTTGTTCCGGGTGTCTATAGCACCCTGGCGGGTTTTGCCGAGCCGGGGGAGTCGGCCGAGGATTGCCTGATTCGTGAAGTGCGCGAAGAGGTGCAGATCGAGGTCAGGAACATCCAGTATCTGGGCAGCCAGTGCTGGCCGTTCCCGCATTCGATGATGCTTGGTTTTCATGCCGAATACGCCAGTGGCGAGATCGTGCCGCAAGCCGACGAGATCGAAGACGCCCAGTGGTTCGACATTCATGCGCTGCCGCCGTTGCCGGCAGGGCGTTCGATTGCCCGCTACCTGATCGACATCTATGTGGCGCGACGCTTAGGCCATGCTGAACCAGTGTTGCCAGGCTAGACGCACGGTCAAGCCCAGTACCACGGTGATGAATACCGGGCGAATGAACTTCGCCCCACCGCTGATGGCGGTGCGTGCCCCAAAGAACGCACCGACCATCACCGACAGGCCCATGCTCAGGCCGATGATCCAGTCCACTTGCCCGGAAAAGATGAACACCGACAGCGCCGCGATGTTGCTGACGAAGTTCATGCTGCGCGCCACGCCGCTGGCCTTGACCAGATCGATGGGGTAGAGCAGCAGGCTGCTGACGGTCCAGAAGGCGCCAGTGCCGGGACCGGCCACGCCATCGTAGAAACCGAGGCTGAAACCCTGGCTCGACTGCCACTTCTTCTTGATCGGTGCGTCGCTGTCCAGTGGCGCTTTCGGCGTGCCGCCAAACAGCAGATACACGCCACAGGCGAAGACGATCACCGGGAGCATCTTGTTCAACCATTCAGCCGGAAGGTAGTGCGCAATGATTGCGCCGGTCAGTGCGCCGACCAGGGTTCCGAAGATCGCGTGTACCCACTGCCGCGGGTGGAATAGCTTGCGTCGGTAGAAGGTGAAACTGGCGGTGGCCGAGCCGAAGGTCGAGCTGAGTTTGTTGGTGCCCAGCACCAGGTGCGGCGGCAAACCGGCAGTGAGCAACGCCGGGGTGGTCAGCAGACCGCCACCGCCGGCAATGGCATCGATGAAACCGGCAATGAACGCGACGATGGCCAAAATGGCCAGAGTGGTGAGGTCTACGCTGAGTTCGAAAGGCATGAGGTCGACTTATTCGGCGGGGCAGAGGGCACGGCGGGGCGCCATCTTACCCATAACCGCCGCCCCCTGCGACCGCCCTGATACCCGGCATGATCGTTCCCACGCAGCATGGGAACGATCAGCAGCCGGGTTACAAGCCCAGGTCAGACAGGCCCGGATGATCATCCGGGCGCCGCCCCAGCGGCCAGTGGAACTTGCGCTCGCTTTCCTTGATTGGCATGTCATTGATGCAGGCGTAACGGTTGGACATCAACCCATGCTCATCGAACTCCCAGTTTTCATTGCCATACGAGCGATACCAGTTGCCCGAATCGTCGTGCCATTCATAGGCGTAACGCACAGCGATACGGTTCCCGGTGAAAGCCCAGAGTTCCTTGATCAGCCGGTAATCCAGTTCCTTGGACCATTTGCGGGTCAGAAAAGCCTTGGCTTCCTCCCGGTTGTTGGCGAACTCGGCGCGGTTACGCCATTTGGTATCCAGGGTGTAGGCCAGGGATACCCGTTGTGGATCGCGGGAGTTCCAGCCGTCTTCGGCCAGGCGAATCTTTTCAATGGCGGACTCACGGGTGAACGGCGGAAGTGGCGGACGAACTTCGGCATTAGATGACATTTAAAGTCTCCAGGGAAAGTGAGTGTCAAAACAGCCAGTTGATCTTGCTTGAACAGTTACAGGTCCAATAACTTTCGCGCCATGCATTGCGCATTATCGGCGGCACTGTGATCGCCCATGACAAGCGCAACAGTAATGGCGCCATCGATCAGGATCAGCAGCTGTTTGGCCAACGCTTCCGGATCGTCTACGCCATGTTCGGTACAGRGCTCGCGCACATAGTCGAGCAGTTTCTGTTTGTGTTCTTTCGCGACCAGGCGCACCGGGTCTTGCGGGTCGCCGGTTTCGCCGCTGGTGTTGATAAAGGCACAGCCGCGAAAGCCTTCGCTGGCGAACCAGTCCTTGAGCACGGTGAACAGGTTGAGCAGCCGTTCGGCCGGGGTTGGGGCCTTGTTCACCTCGGTTTTGAACCAGTTCATCCAGCGTACGTCGCGCCGCTGCAAAGCTCCCACAGAGGACCGCATTTCAAATGTGGGAGCAGCCGGTCGACGCTCGATTGCTCGCGAATAGGCCATTACAGACAGTAACAAGACCCGGACGGATCCATGGTGTAAGCTCTCGATTCTTCGGATTCGACCCATTTGCGAGCCCTATGCCGTCGCTTTTCAAACGCTCTCTACTGCCCAAACTGCGCAGTTTTCCGCTGACCGCCGATGCGGTTTCTATCCTTTCTGGCGCTGCCGAGTTCCGTCGTTGCCTGCTGGAGAAAATTGCCCAGGCGACCCAGCGCATCTACATCGTCGCGCTTTACCTGCAACACGACGAAGCGGGACAGGAAATCCTCGATGCCTTGCACGCTGCCAAAGCTGCGCGCCCGGAACTGGACGTGGTGGTGGTGGTTGACTGGTTACGGGCGCAGCGCGGTTTGATCGGTGCCGGCAAACAACCGGGCAATTCGGCGTGGTATCAGCAGCAGACTCGCGAACATGCCAGCGAAGTGCCGGTGTATGGCGTGCCGGTGCAAACCCGCGAACTGTTCGGTGTGTTGCACCTTAAAGGCTTTGTGATCGATGACTGCGTGATCTACAGCGGTGCCAGTCTGAATAACGTCTATCTGCACAAATTCGACAAATACCGTTACGACCGTTATCACGTGCTGCGCAACCGGCCGCTGGCCGATTCCATGCAGCACCTGGTGCAGCACGGGTTGATCGCCTCTAAAGCCGTGCACCGTCTTGACGTGCCAAACCTGCCGACCACCCGCAGTCTGCGCAGTGACATTGGTGACCTGCGCAGTCGCCTCAAGCACGCGGTGTACGACACCACGGCGGGTACGCTGGACAAGGGTGGTCTGACAGTCAGTCCGCTGCTCGGGGTCGGTAAAAACAACCCGTTGAGCCGGGTGATCTGTGAGTTGATTGCCTGCGCCCAGCATCAGCTGACTATTTGCACACCGTATTTCAACCTGCCATTGCCGGTGACCCGTGAAATCAACCGGGCGCTGGCACGCGGGGTGAAGATCGATATCATTGTCGGTGACAAGACTGCCAACGACTTCTACATTCCGCCAAGCGAGCCGTTCAAGGTCATTGCCGCGTTACCGTATCTCTATGAAATCAGCCTGCGACGCTTCGCCAAGCGCCATCAGCGGGTGATCGACAGCGGTCAGTTGAGCCTTCATCTGTGGCGCGACGGCGACAACACCTATCACCTCAAAGGCATGTGGGTCGACGAACGCTACACCTTGTTGACCGGCAACAACCTCAACCCGCGAGCCTTCCGCCTGGACCTGGAAAACGCTTTGCTGATCGACGACCCGAAAGGTGAGTTGCAGGAACCCCGTCGCAGTGAGCTGGCGGAGATTTTCCACAACACCCGCCGCATTGAACGCTATCAGCAGTTGGAAACCTTGCTCGAATACCCGCCGGCGGTGAGCAAGTTTCTGCGTCGGGTCAGCCGGGTACGGATTGAGCGCTTGCTCTACCGCATCCTCTAGTCAAAAACACAAAAGCCCCGTCACATGGACGGGGCTTTTACGTGAAGCGCGCGGCTGAAAACTGCTTAGAACACTACGCCCTGGCTACGCAGGTAGTCATCGTAGGTGCCGCTGAAGTCGATCACACCGCTTGGGCTCAGCTCGATGATTCGAGTGGCCAGCGACGATACGAACTCACGGTCGTGGCTGACGAAGATCAGCGTGCCCGGATAGTTTTCCAGCGCCAGGTTCAGCGCTTCGATGGATTCCATGTCCAGGTGGTTGGTCGGTTCGTCCATCACCAGCACGTTCGGCTTTTGCAGAATCAGCTTGCCGAACAGCATGCGACCTTGCTCACCACCAGAGATGACCTTGACCGACTTGAGGATCTCGTCGTTGGAGAACAGCATGCGGCCCAGGGTGCCACGGACCAGTTGCTCGCCACCTTGAGTCCAGCGACCCATCCAGTCGAACAGGTTGGATTCATCTTCGAAATCCGAAGCGTGGTCCTGTGCGTAGTAGCCGATTTCTGCGGCGTCGGTCCATTTCACGCTACCGGCATCCGGGCTCAATTCGTTGACCAGGGTGCGCAGCAGGGTGGTTTTACCGATACCGTTCGGGCCGATGATCGCCACACGCTCGCCGGCTTCAACGGTGAAGCTGAAGTCCTTGAACAGATTCTTGCCGTCGAAGCCCTTGGCCATACGCTCGACGATGACCGCCTGGCGATGAAGCTTCTTGTTCTGCTCGAAACGGATGAACGGGCTCACGCGGCTCGAAGGTTTGACTTCGGCCAGCTGGATCTTGTCGATCTGCTTGGCGCGGGAAGTGGCTTGCTTGGCTTTCGAGGCGTTGGCCGAGAAGCGGCTGACGAACGATTGCAGTTCGGAGATTTGTGCTTTCTTCTTGGYGTTGTCCGAGAGCAGTTGCTCGCGGGACTGGGTCGCCACGGTCATGTACTCGTCATAGTTGCCCGGGAACAGGCGCAGCTCGCCGTAGTCCAGGTCAGCCATGTGGGTGCAGACACTGTTCAGGAAGTGTCTATCGTGGGAGATGATGATCATCAGGCTGCTGCGCTGGGTCAGCACGTTTTCCAGCCAGCGGATGGTGTTGATGTCCAGGTGGTTGGTCGGTTCGTCGAGCAGCAGCACTTCCGGATCGGAGAACAGTGCCTGAGCCAGCAGAACGCGGAGTTTCCAGCCTGGCGAAACTTCGCTCATCGGGCCGAAGTGTTGCTCGATGCCGATACCCAGGCCCAGCAGCAGTTCACCGGCGCGCGATTCGGCGGTGTAACCGTCCATCTCGGCAAATTCGGTTTCCAGCTCGGCGACGGCCATGCCGTCCTCTTCGGTCATTTCCGGCAGCGAGTAGATGCGGTCGCGCTCGGCCTTGACCTTCCACAGCTCTTCGTGACCCATGATCACGGTGTCGATCACGGTGAATTCTTCGTAGGCGAACTGGTCCTGGCGCAACTTGCCCAGACGCACGTTCGGTTCGAGCATGACCTGACCGCCGGACGGATCGAGGTCGCCACCGAGGATTTTCATGAAGGTCGACTTGCCGCAACCGTTGGCGCCGATCAGGCCATAGCGGTTACCCGCACCAAATTTGACCGAAACGTTCTCGAACAACGGCTTGGCGCCGAACTGCATCGTGATATTTGCTGTGGAGATCAATTACTTTACCTATCAATGGGTTGCGGGCTGCGCATTTGATGCTTGGGCCATTCCTGGGGCATTCTGGAGTTTTTCCATCTCTCCCCAGTCTCCGCTAGAGTTCAGCCAGCGCGCATAAGTCGACAGCAGCATTTGGACGCTGTGTCCAAGCTGTTGAGCAATAAAGGCGGGGTTCATGCCAGACATTGTGCATATTGTCGCATAAGTGTGACGGCAGTTGTACGGCGGCCGATAACGCGTCGCCAGCTTCTTCAGGGTTGGCGCCCATTGTTTGTACAGGTCTGAGGTCTGACGGATGTACTGACTCATCTTTAAGGGCGGGGAAACGTAGGGAAACTCCTTGATTGAACTACTCCCGGCTTTCCGGCGCTCCGCGTATTGAGCGGCGAATTCCAGGGTGTGCAATGCCCGCCCGTTAAGCAGGACGTACCGATTTCTCTTCGCCTGGCGCGCTTCTTTATGGTCCCTCGCACGATGGCGCGATTGCCGCTTCTCCCTGGCCACGGATTCCTGGCGCAGAGCAATGATCTCCTGCGGGCGCATGC
>NZ_JBFTLU010000443.1:0-3695 GCF_056396605.1 Pseudomonas sp. 05T35 | reverse complement strand
GGTGTGAGGTTCACCGTGGCGTGGTGCGGACGGTCCATGCGTTCGAAGTGCCAGACCATCAGTTTGAATGGATCGTCCGGGGTCAGGCTGTAGCCGTGCGACCTGGCCCAGAACACTTCGCCGTTTTTGTGTTGCATGAAGCGTTCGTCGGAGTAGGAGCCGCTTTGGCTGTTGCGCAACCAGGTCTCGCTGCGATTGCCGATGGTCTTGTAGTCCGCTTGGGAGGGATAGATCAGCAGGGTCAGATAACCCAGAAGCTCTTCGCGCTGGTAGCCGAACAGTTCCAGGAATGCCTCGTTGCAGTCGAGCATCACGCGGTTGCCGGTGATGAGCTGAGGGGCGGGCGAGACCCTGAATGCCAGGCGCTCAAGGTCTTTCAGTTGATGTGCGAAGACGGTCATTGGGCATCCTGCCTCGATTAAATCCGGTACTGACGACGCTTTGTATCAGAGCGCTTACTTATTCATGTACGTAGTTGCACGAACTAGCGAGCGATCCGGGCGGTAGGTCATTGTAGGGAATGCCTGATCCAAGCACAGAAGAAAATCACCATGCCCCATGATTCCGTATCCATCGTCGCTGCCGCGCACTCTCGATTTGGCCGTCTGGACGGTTCCACATTGGAAGACCTGATCGTTCAGGTCACCCGCGAAGCCCTGGAAGACGCCGCCATTGACGCCTCAGCCATCGACGCGATGTTCCTCGGGCATTTCAACTCGGGGATGGTTGCGGATGGTTTTCCCGCCTCGTTGATGCTGCAAGCCGACCCAGGCTTGCGCTTCAAGCCCGCGACCCGTTGCGAAAACGCCTGCGCCTCGGGTTCGGCGGCGATTCATGCAGGGATCAACGCGATCCGCTCAGGCTCAGCCGAACTGGTATTGATCGTGGGCGCCGAGAAGATGACCTCCAACTCCACGGCCGATGTCACCAAGGCCCTGGCCGGTGCCGGTTATCAAAACGATGTCGAAGAGGCCGGGCTCAGTTTTCCGCAGTTGTTCGGCCTGGCCGCGCAACAGTACCGTGCCCGCTATCAGTGCCCGATGGCGTCAATGGCCGCGATCGCCACCAAGAACCACTCCAATGCCATGGCCAACCCCTTGGCGCAGATGCACCGGGTCATGGATTTCGAACACTGCAACAACGTGTCGAAAAGCAATCCGTATGTGGCGGAGTCGTTGCGCCTGACCGATTGCTCGCTGATCAGCGATGGGGCTGCCGCCATTGTGCTGGCCTCGTCCAAGCGCGCCAGGCGGTTTCGTCGTGACGTACTGATTCGCTCGGCGACGCAGGTCAACGATTTCCTGCCGATTGCCCAGCGCGACATGCTCGCGTTTGAAGGCCCGCAGCGCGCGATCCATTCGGCCCTGCGTGGGGCCAATATCACCTTGGCCGACCTGAGCTTTGCCGAGGTTCATGACTGTTTCACCATCGCCGAACTGCTGATCTACGAAGCCATGGGCCTGGCGCCCAAAGGCGAGGGGCATCGGGCGCTGGATGACGGTATCGTGCGGGCGGGTGGGCGTCTGCCGGTGAACCTGTCGGGCGGGCTCAAGGCCAAGGGGCATCCGGTGGGCGCCACGGGGGTGTCGATRCACGCTATGGCCTTTCGGCAGTTGACCGGCGAGCCCATCGGCCTGGCTGTGCCGAATCCCGAGTTCGGTCTGTTGTTCAACATGGGCGGCATGGCGGTCGCCAACTATGCTTCGGTGCTTCAGGCACGCAGGGCTTGAGCATGAACATCGCCAACTGGTTGAACGATGCCGGCCGACGTTGGCCAGAACGTCCAGCGTTGTTTGAGGGGCAGCGGCAAGTCGCTGACTACGCCACGTTTGCCGCCCGTGTCCGTAGCCGTGCCGCGCAGCTTGTAAACGAGCACGGCATTGCGCCCGGCGACCGTGTGGCGCTGTTCATGAAGAACAGTTGCGAATACCTCGAACTGCTTTATGCCGTCTGGTGGGTGGGGGCGGTGGTGGTGCCGATCAACTGCAAGCTGCACCCTGTTGAAGCCAGCTGGATCGTCGACAATGCGCAAGCCCGGCTGATTTTCACCGATGATGACAAGGTGTTCTCGCCCGAGGCGTTGCCGCAGGGCTGTCGAGAACTGAATCAAACGGACCGTCTGGCGTGCGCTTCGGTCGATGCGACTATGTTGGAAAATCCCCGTTCTCGTGATGCCGATGACCTTGCCTGGCTGTTCTACACCTCCGGCACCACCGGACGATCCAAAGGGGTGATGCTCTCTCACGGCAACCTGACGGCCATGTCGCTGTGTTATCCGCTCGATGTTGATCCGGTCAGCCCGGATGATGCGGTGCTCTACGCGGCCCCGATGTCCCATGGCGCCGGCCTCTACAACTTTATCCATGTGCGTTGCGGTGCTCGCCATGTGGTCCCCGAATCCCGTGGCTTCAAGGCCGAGGAGCTGTTCGAGCTGGCGAGCAGGCTGCGCAATGTCACGTTGTTCGCCGCACCGACCATGGTCAAGCGCATGGTTGAGCAGGCCCGTCGCCAAGGCTATGGCGGCGACGGGATCAAAACCATCGTCTACGGTGGCGCGCCGATGTACCTGGCGGATCTGCAAGACGCGGTTGAAACCTTTGGTGCGCGGATGGTGCAGATCTACGGTCAGGGGGAGAGCCCGATGACGATCAGCGCCTTGTCGCGAGAGCTGATCGTGGATCGCAACCGTCCCGACTGGGCTTCGCTGGCTGCTTCCGTCGGGCGGGCACATTCGTGCGTGGACATCAGGATTCTGGACCCTGAGCACCGGCCGTTGCCACCCGGCCAGCCGGGGGAAATCGCCGTGCGCGGACCCACCGTCATGCAGGGCTACTGGCGCAACGAGCCCGCGACTCGCCAGACCTTGGTGGATGGCTGGCTGTTGACCGGCGACATTGGTTTCCTTGATTGTGCGGGATATCTGACGCTGACCGATCGCTCCAAGGATGTGATCATTTCCGGGGGCTGCAACGTGTACCCGCGGGAAGTCGAGGAAGTGCTGGCGCAACACCCTGAAGTATTTGAAGTCTGCGTGGTCGGCGAGCCGGATGTGCAGTGGGGGGAATCAGTGGTAGCGTTTATCGTCCCCCGCAATGCCGGGGTGCTCGACGAGTCTTTGCTCAATGCCTGGTTCATCGAACGCATGGCGTCGTTCAAAAAACCGAAGAAGTATGTGTTTCGCACAGAGCTGCCCAGGAACAGTTACGGCAAGATCCTCAAGACCGACTTGCGCCTCTGGTTGAAGGAGGTCGCGAGCGGTACTGCAGTTCCCTGAGTTGTGTTTTCCATGGATAGAAGTCAGACAGGAGTCCCTCACGTGGGCATTCAACAGAAGAACCCGGCCCGGCAACGGCGCCGGGCGTTTATCGGTGCAACGTCCGGCCACTTGATCGAGTGGTACGACTACGGCGTTTATGGTTTTCTCGCCGTCTATATCGGCAAGGCGTTCTTCGTCTCCGATGACCCGACCACCAGCCTGCTTGCCAGTTTTGCAGCTTTTGCCTTGAGCTTTTTCATCCGTCCGCTGGGGGGGCTGTTCTTCGGTCCGCTGGCGGACAAGATCGGCCGGCGCAAGACCCTGATCACGGTGCTGGTGATGATGGCCGGCTCTACCGTTTTGCTGGGGCTGTTGCCGACCTATGCCACGCTGGGTATCGCCGCGCCGATTCTTCTGGTGCTGATCCGCTGTGTACAGG
>NZ_JBFTLU010000442.1:0-4955 GCF_056396605.1 Pseudomonas sp. 05T35 | reverse complement strand
CACCCAGGAAGCCGAGGCTTATCAGGCGCAAGTCGGCAACCTGGCCGAGGGCGAGGCCAAGCGGTTTCTCTCGGTTTACAACAGCTACGTGCAATCCAAAGACGTCACCGCCTGGCGCCTGTACATGGAGAGCATGGATGAAGTCCTGAAAAAGGCTTCCAAAGTCATCATCGATTCTTCCGGCAAGGGTATGTCCGGGGTGGTGCCGTACATGCCGCTGAGCGAGCCTGGCAAACCGCAGCAAAAGGACGCCCGACCATGAACCGCACCGTCAAAGGGTTGGCCGCAGCCAGCGTCGCGATAGCGCTTTGGGCATTGGCGGCGTCGGCCTATGTCGTCGATGAATCACAGCAGGCACTGATCATCCGCTTTGGTGCGCCGATGGGCGTTGCCGGRGAGCCGGGGCTCAAGTTCAAGGTGCCGTTCAGCGATTCCATCGTGTTTTACGACAGCCGTCTGCAAACCCTGGCATCACCGGCCGAACAAGTGATTCTCGGCGATCAGAAGCGGATCGAGGTCGAGACCTATACGCGTTTTCGCATTAGCGACCCGCTGCGGTTTTATCAGGCCGTCGGGACCCTGGACCAAGCCAATGCCCAGCTGACGCAAATGGTCAGTTCTTCGTTGCGCCGTGAGTTGGGCGAGGTATCGCTGCGCTCGCTGTTGTCGCCGGCCCGTCAGCAGGAAGTTGCGATCATTGAGAAAGACGTGGCCGACAAGGCCCGCGCACTCGGTATCGAGGTGACGGAAGTGCGTTTGCACCGCGCCGATTTACCGCTGGAGGCCAGTCAGGCGATTTACGACCGGATGAAATCCGAGCGCCAGCGCGAAGCCAAGGAGCTGCGCGCGCAGGGCTTTGAATGGGCCCAGCAAATCCAGGCCAAGGCCGACCGTGATCGCACGGTGTTGCTCTCGGCAGTCCAGCGCCAGTCGGCAATCACCCATGGCGAGGCCGATGCGGCGGCCAACCAGATTCTTTCGGCGGCGTTCAGCAAAGACCCGGAATTCTACAAGTTGTACCGCTCGTTACAGACCTACCGTCAGGCGCTGTCTGACAGTCAGCCGATGCTGGTACTCACGCCCGACGCGGAATTTCTCAAGCAGTTCCGGAACGGGCCGGCAACGACCAGCGGCAAGTAGCAACGGCCATGAGTGATCTGTGTGCAGGGCACCGGTCTGAGCCGTTCGCTGGGATGATGTTCCGATGACGCCGTCTTTTGCCAGGAAACCGCTCGATGTTATTTGATGGTGCGGATCATGAGCATGGACAACGTGGTCGGGCTGGCGGCGGTGGCCCAGGGCAGTGTCTTTTATCTGGTGCTGGGACTGCTGTTGAGCGTGCCGCTGCTGATGTTCGGCAGCCTGCAGATTACCCGGCTGTTACAGCGTCAGCCGGTGCTGGTGTCAATTGGCGCCGCACTGCTGGGCTATGTCGCGGGGGACATTGCGGTCTCTGATCCGGTGGTCGTGGGCTGGGTCAATAGCCAGTCGCCTGCGCTCAATCAAGTGGTGCCCCTGTTGTGTGCGGTGTATGTGGTTCTTCAGGCCCGGATCATTCTTCGGCAACGTGCGCGGTTGCCCAAACCTGCGCTCATGCAGCCGGTTGCGCGGGCGGTCAGGTTTCAGGAACTGGTCAGCGAACCGGTTACGTTGCCAGTGGTGAACCCCGAGGTCGTCCTGACTGCATCGCCAGCACCTGCGATCGAAGCGTCCAGTGAGCAGCCGCCGCGTCGCCTGTTTGGCAATTACAACGGGCTGGTGACGGTGTTGGCGGGGCTTGCCGGTATTTTCGTGATCAGCGCTGCGTTGTATAGCCTGGTGAGTGGATTGTCCGGTGGCCTGCTGCCCACGCCGCAAAAGGAGTATGCGTATGTCTGCACCGGGGCGAGCACCACCCTTTACTATCGACCCGGCGGCAGCACGATCCGGCTCGTCACGGGCGGCGGTGAAGCCAGCGGTTACGTGAGGTACAAGACCATTCTCTGGCAGACCCCGCAGAGCGCCCTCAAGGACTTGCACCTGACGCTCCCCGGCGAGATCGAGAAAACCAGCGCCACGGTCGTCACCCTCAATGGCGGCAGCTTCTCGCAGATCCAGTGCGCGCGCAGCCTGTGACGTGAGCACCAATGACCCGGTTGCCGCTGCGCTCCGGGCCGGGCATGCTGCTGGTTGAGTTTTTATTCCAACGGCTGCGTATCAGCCCAAACCAGGAGAACACGATGTCCAACACCCTGTTTATTACCGGCGCGACGTCCGGTTTTGGTGAAGCCTGTGCCCGTCGTTTTGCCGAGGCCGGCTGGAAACTGGTACTGACAGGCCGTCGTGAAGAGCGTCTGAATGCCCTGTGCGCCGAATTGTCGAAGCAGACCGAAGTCCATGGCCTGGTGCTCGACGTGCGTGACCGCAAGGCCATGGAGGAGGCGATCGCCAACCTGCCGCCGTCGTTTGCCAAGCTGCGCGGGCTGATCAATAACGCAGGCCTGGCCCTGGGTGTAGACCCAGCGCCCAAGTGCGATCTGGACGACTGGGAAACCATGGTCGACACCAACATCAAAGGCCTGATGTACAGCACTCGCCTGCTGCTGCCACGCTTGATCGCCCACGGCCGCGGTGCCGGGATCATCAACCTGGGGTCCATCGCCGGCAACTACCCGTACCCGGGCAGCCATGTGTATGGCGCGACCAAGGCCTTCGTCAAACAGTTCTCGCTGAACCTGCGTTGCGATCTGCAAGGCACTGGCGTACGGGTGAGTAACATCGAGCCGGGCCTGTGTGAAAGCGAGTTCTCGCTGGTGCGTTTTGGCGGTGACCAGGCGCGTTACGACGCCACCTACGCGGGCGCCGAGCCGATCCAGCCGCAGGACATCGCCGAGACGATTTTCTGGGTCCTCAATGCCCCGGCGCACATCAACATCAACCGTCTGGAATTGATGCCGGTGAGCCAGACCTGGGGCGGGTTTGCGATTGACCGCAGTAGCAAGGCGTAAGACCGGGTAACGGCCAATCGCGAGCGGGCTCGCTCCCACAAGGACACCGTTGAACCTGTGGGAGCGAGCCTGCTCGCGATGGCGGTAAATCGGCCAAAACATGGCATAAGGTACACTCCCTCTCGAAACCCCCACCGCAAACCGCGGTTTTCAGGGTTTCAGAAGGAGGAAATGTGAGTAACCGAGGTGAGCAGGTACTGCTCAAACAATCGACCATCCTGATGTTCGCCGTGGCGGTCGCCGCGATCGTCACGGGTTTTTTTTCTGGCTCCCAATCGATCTTGTTCGATGGGTTTTTTTCGCTGATCGCGACCTTCATCAAGGTCCTGATGCTGATCACCGCCAAGCTGATCGCCAAGGAAAGTAACCAGCGCTTTCAGTTCGGCTTCTGGCACCTCGAACCGATGGTGCTGCTGATCGAAGGCAGCTTCCTGCTGCTGATTGCGATCTACGCCTTTCTCAGCGGTATGTTCGGCATCATCCAAGGTGGCCGCGAGATCGAACTGGGTCTGGTTATTCCTTTTGCGGCGGTGCTTAGCGTCGTCTGTTTCGGCTATTTCTTCTACGTCCGTTATCGCAATCGCACGTTGAAATCCTCGCTGATCCAGTTCGACAACATCAGTTGGCTGGTGGACGCGATGCTCTCGGTCGGCTTGCTGGTGAGCTTCCTCATCGCGTTGCTGCTCAAGACGCAGGGCTATGGCCAGTGGGCCGCTTACGTTGACCCGTTGATCCTGATCCTGCTGGCCCTGAGCATGCTCGCGCCGGCGTTCAAAATCCTTGGGCCGGCGTTACGCGATGTGCTGGGAATTGTTCCTGATCAGCTGGATGAAAAGGTTCGCCAGGTGATGGACGAGGCCAAGGCCGAGCATGGTTTTGTCGAGTACATCTCGTATGTGCAAAAGCACGGGCGGGCGCGGTTCATCGAGATTCACGTGGTATTGCCGGCGGATTACCGACTTGATGGCGTGGCTACGCTGGATGAACTGCGTGAGCGGATTTCGGCGAAGCTCGGCAAGCCTGATGCAGCGCGTTGGCTGACCATCAGCTTTACCGGTGATCGCAAGTGGATTGCTGGCTGAAGACCGCGTTGTTGCCATCGTCGGATCGCCGCCCGGAGCAAGCTCGCTCCCACAGGTTCAACGGTGTCCCTGTGGGAGCGAGCCTGCTCGCGATAGCGATCTATCAGTTAGCGCAGATACTCGGTCAGGCCGCGATAACAGGTCGCCAAATGGTAAGGCGTGGTCGACGGCATGTCCTGGCGGCTGACCGTGCCATCCCTGTCCAGGCACTCGTACCAGCCACCGGCATGCAGGAAACGCTGTTGCAAGGCGTTCAATTGACGCTCAAGCAACGCCTCGCTGTCCGGGCGCAAGGTCAGGGCGCGCAGGTATTCTGCCTGGGCCCAGATGCGCTGGGTCTCATCCCGAGGTCGGCCGTCCAGTTCAAGGTCGAGCATCGCTCGCACTGCGCCCGTTTGCTGATTAACGCCCAATTGCTCGGTGAACGGGAATGCGCGGGTCAGCGAAGCGTGCAGTTTTGATCCGCGCAGCAACGCCGATGACTCCAGCAGGAAGAACCATTCGAATTGATGCCCCGGCTCAAACCAGTTATCCACAGCCCCCAGCGGCTTTTCCATCATCACCCCGTGCTGCGGGTCGATGAAGTGCTTTTGCATCGCCCCGCACAATGCATTGAGCGCGGCCTCGACCGGGGCATCGTCGCGTACTGACAGCGTGGCGAGGAATGCTTCGGCCAGATGCATCAGCGGGTTCTGCAACGGCCCGGACTTGAGCGATGACCAGTCGCGGTCGAGGCTGGCTTCGTACAGACCGTCGTCTGTGGCGAAACGCTGAGCGACCACTTCCAGCGCGGCATTGAGCACCGATTCCACCAACGGCTCGCGAACCTTGGCCCAGTAATGGGCGCAGGCAAACAGAATGAAGGCGTGGGTGTAGAGGGTAGAGG
>NZ_JBFTLU010000441.1:0-5237 GCF_056396605.1 Pseudomonas sp. 05T35 | reverse complement strand
GTCAACAGCAAGAACATGGACCTGCGCAACAGCGACCATCAGGTCGACATCCGTTTCGCCGATCCCTCGGTGAAAACCCTGCAAGCCACGCTCTGGTACATGAACGGTCGCCACGAAGACATCAAGATCGACAAACCCCACACCGCAGATACCGACGGACGTTTCGCCTTTGAATTGCGCACCGATGAAGACTGGGCCACGCAGAACCTGTTGGCGGTCGAAATCCAGGGCCCGGAAGCGGGTGCTGCGCCACAAAAAGTCGAAGCGAAAATCTGCAAACGCAACGTGTTCCCGGGCGCTGARCAACGTACCGCTCAGGTCGGGCAATGAGGTCAGTCATGCGAAACTCGAAACTGAAAACCCTGCTTGCTCCTTCGCTCTTGAGCCTGGCGATGTTTGCCGGGGCAACTCAAGCCGCTGCACCGCTACGCCCGCCGCAGGGTTATTTTGCGCCTGTGGAAAAATTCAAGAACGGCGACGACAGCAACGATTGCGATGCGATGCCGACGCCGTACACCGGCGCCCTGCAATTTCGCAGCAAATACGAAGGCTCCGACAAGGCGCGCTCGACCCTGAACGTTGCGTCGGAAAAAGCCTTCCGCGACACCACATCCGACATCACCACACTCGAACGCGGCACCAGCAAACGGGTGATGCAGTTCATGCGCGACGGTCGTCCGGAACAGCTGGAATGCACGCTCAACTGGCTCACCGCCTGGGCCAGGGCCGATGCGCTGATGTCCAGGGACTTCAACCACACCGGCAAGTCGATGCGCAAATGGGCGCTGGGCAGCATGGCCTCGGCCTACATCCGCCTGAAGTTCTCCGACTCCCATCCGCTGGCAACGCATCAGCAGGAAGCACAGGTGATCGAGGCCTGGTTCAGCAAGATGGCCGATCAGGTGGTCAGCGACTGGGACAACCYGCCGCTCGAACAAACCAACAACCACTCGTACTGGGCCGCCTGGTCGGTGATGGCGACGTCGGTCGCGACCAACCGCCGCGACCTGTTCGACTGGGCCGTGAAGGAATACAAGGTCGGCGCCAATCAGGTCGACGCCCAGGGCTTCTTGCCCAACGAGCTCAAGCGCCAGCAACGGGCACTGGCCTATCACAACTACGCCCTGCCACCGCTGGCGATGATCGCCAGTTTTGCTCAGGTCAACGGTGTCGACTTGCGCCAGGAAAACAACGGCGCGCTGAAACGCCTCGCTGACCGGGTGCTCGCCGGGGTGAAAGACCCGCAAACGTTCGAGCAGAAGAACGGCAAGGAACAGGACATGACCGACCTCAAAGTCGACTCGAAATTCGCCTGGCTCGAACCCTTCTGCACGCTCTACACCTGCCCGGCGGACGTACTGGAACGCAAGCATGCGATGCAGCCGTTCAAGAGTTTTCGACTGGGCGGGGATTTGACCAAGGTCTACGACCCTTCGCATGAGAAGGGCAATAAAGGTTCATAAGCCGAACACAAAACCCCTGTGGGAGCGAGCCTGCTCGCGATGACTGAGTGTCAGTCGACGGCTCGCTCCCACAGGGTCAGTGCAAGACGTGAGTCGAGTGATATGCCCCCAGAATTTCACGGGGGGTTTGGGGGGGCCGTTGGCCCTTGACTGTTGGTTACACAAGGAGAGATCAGGATGGTGTTTTCATCCAATGTGTTCCTGTTTTTGTTCTTGCCGATCTTTCTCGGCTTGTACTACTTGAGCGGGCAACGCTATCGCAACCTGTTGCTGCTGATCGCCAGCTATGTGTTTTATGCCTGGTGGCGCGTGGACTTCCTGGCACTGTTCGCCGGCGTCACGTTATGGAACTACTGGATCGGCCTGAAAGTCGGTGCCGCCGGCGTGCGGACCCAACCGGCGCAGCGCTGGCTGTTGCTCGGCGTAGCGGTGGATCTGTGCATCCTCGGCTACTTCAAGTACACCAACTTCGGGGTCGACAGCCTCAACGCGATCATGACCTCCATGGGCCTGTCGCCGTTCATCCTGACCCACGTGCTATTGCCGATCGGTATCTCGTTCTACATCTTCGAGTCCATCAGCTACATCATCGACGTCTACCGTGGCGACACCCCGGCGACCCGCAACCTGATCGACTTCGCGGCGTTCGTGGCGATCTTCCCGCACCTGATCGCCGGCCCCGTGTTGCGCTTTCGCGACCTGGCCGATCAGTTCAACAACCGTACCCACACCCTCGACAAATTCTCCGAGGGCGCGACGCGGTTCATGCAGGGTTTCATCAAGAAGGTGTTCATCGCCGACACCCTGGCGGTGGTCGCCGACCATTGCTTCGCCCTGCAAAACCCGACCACGGGCGATGCCTGGCTCGGTGCCCTCGCCTACACCGCGCAGCTGTATTTCGACTTCTCCGGCTACAGCGACATGGCCATCGGCCTGGGCCTGATGATGGGTTTTCGCTTCATGGAAAACTTCAAGCAGCCGTACATCAGCCAGTCGATCACCGAGTTCTGGCGCCGCTGGCATATCAGCCTGTCGACCTGGCTGCGCGACTACCTCTACATCACCTTGGGCGGTAACCGCAAAGGCACGCTGATCACCTACCGCAACCTGTTCCTGACCATGCTGCTCGGTGGTCTGTGGCACGGCGCGAACATCACCTACATCGTCTGGGGTGCGTGGCACGGCATGTGGCTGGCGATTGAAAAAGCCATCGGCCTGAACACCTCGCCACGCAGTTTCAACCCGATCCGCTGGGCGCTGACTTTCCTGCTGGTGGTGATGGGCTGGGTGATTTTCCGTGCGGAAAACCTGCACGTTGCCGGCCGCATGTATGGCGCGATGTTCAGCTTCAGCGAGTGGTCGCTGTCGGAACTCAACCGCGCCAGCCTCACCGGCCTGCAAGTCGCGACTTTGGTGGTGGCGTACGCAACGCTGGCGTTCTTCGGCCTGCGCGATTTCTACAGCAATCGGCCAGCCGTCAAGAGCAAGCCTGTCGAAGCTGACGGTCCAGCCACTGCGCAACCAGGTCTGATCAAGGCCGTCCCGGGCGACAACCCCGACAGCCTCCATACACCGGGTTACAGCGTGGGCGTTGATGCCCAAGTGCAACCGGCCTACTGGGTCGCGGACTGGCCGCGTTATGCCATGCGTGCGCTGGTGCTGCTGCTGTTCATCGCTTCAATCCTGAAACTCTCGGCACAAAGCTTCTCGCCGTTCCTTTACTTCCAGTTCTGAGGGATCTGACCATGACCCGCTCATTACGCATGTTCTACATCGCCCTGTTCCTCGTGACCCTGTTGGTCCTGGGCCTGTGGTCGGTACGCAGCTTCTTTGGCTTCAGCTCCAACGCCGATGCAACCGTGCTCAACGGCCGCTGGAGCAAAGCCGTAGAGACTCACTACGACGACCATTTCCCGATCAAGCGCCTGGGCACCAACCTCTGGGCGCTACTTGATTTCAAACTGTTCAACGAAGGTCGTCCGGGCGTGGTGCTCGGTCGCGATCAGTGGTTGTACAGCGATGAAGAATTCAACCCGGTGGTCAATGAAGAGCTGAACCTGCAAGGCAACTACGCGCTGGTCGAAGGTGTACGCCAAACCCTGAAAGCCAAAGGCGTGCAACTGGTGATGGCGATTGTCCCGGCCAAGACGCGCCTGTACCCGGAACACCTGGGTGAAGTAAAACCGGCGCGCATCCATGCCGACCTCTACAAGGATTTTCACGCCCGTGTCGCCGCCGACAAAATCCTCGCCCCCGATCTGCTCGGCCCGTTGCAAAAAGCCAAGCAGAACGGCCAGCAAGTGTTCCTGCGCACCGACACGCACTGGACGCCAGAGGGCGCGCAAATTGCCGCCGAACAACTGGCCAAAACCATCGCCGACAAAACCCCGCTCAGCGGCCAACCGCAGCGCTTTGTCACCGAGCCGGCGGAGCAAGTCAGCCACAAGGGCGACCTGAGATTGTTCCTGCCACTGGACCCACTGTTCGAAAACCTGATGCCGGCGCCAGAGCCCCTGCAAAAGCGCAACACCCATGCCGTTGAAAACCAGCCTGCCGGTGACGACGCCCTGTTCGCCAACAACGAAGTACCGGTAGCGCTGATCGGCACCAGCTACAGCGCCAACCCGAACTGGAACTTCGTCGGCGCGCTCAAGCAAGCGCTGCACAGCGACGTGGTCAATTACGCCGAAGACGGCCATGGCCCGATCCTGCCGATGCTCAGCTACCTGAACAGCGACGCCTTCAAGAACAGCCCGCCACAGGTGCTGATCTGGGAGTTTCCTGAACGCTATCTGCCTGTGAACAACGAAATCGGCGACGCCGACCCGCAGTGGGTCGCAGAGCTCAAACAAGCCGGTGCCCGCCAGCAAAACGTAGCAATTAACCGCAAATCCGAGACGCCCGACCGGGCGCAAAACTGAAAGAGGTAACTCCTATGACTTTCACCAAAACTCCTCGTCGTCTCGCCAAGACCTTCGTCCTCGTAGCCGGTATGGGTCTGCTGTCCCAGGCCTTCGCTGGCGGCGACGCGGCGCTCTACGGCCCAGTCGCGCCGAAAGGCTCAACCTTTGTGCGCATCTACAACGCCAGTAATGCCGAAGTCAGCGCCAGTGTCGGCAGCACCGCTATCAGCGATGTCGCGCCACTGGGCAGCAGTGACTTCAGCTTCATGCCCGGTGGCGACTACAGCGCCAAGGTCGGTAGCCAGAGCCTGCCGCTGAAACTCGCCGCCGACCACTATTACACCCTGGTCAACAACGCCAGCGGCCAGCCGCTACTGATCGAAGAACCACCGTTCAAGAACAAGCAGAAATCCCTGGTCCGCGTGCAGAACCTCAGCGACAAGGCACTGACCCTGAAGACCGCCGACGGCAAGACCGAAGTGGTCCAGGCCGTCGCTGCCAAGAGCCGTGGCGAGCGTGAAATCAACCCGGTGAAAGTCAGCCTGGCGCTGTTCGAAGGCGACAAGAAGGTCGGCGACGTGAAGCCGGTCGCCCTGGAGCGTGGTGAAGCGGCAGTGCTCTACGTCACCGGAAACGGCAGCAGCCTGTCGCCAGTCTGGGTAAAACGCCCGGTTTCGACGCGCTAATGAATTTGTCGGGGCGCCACACAAGCCCCCCGTAGCAGCTGCCGAGCCTGCGAGGCTGCGTTCGGCCGCGAAGCGGTCGTAAATCTGATGAATGCGGTCATTCAGTAAGACCGAGTTGTCTGGGTTTACGACCGCTGCGCGGCCGAACGCAGGCTACGCCAGCTGCTACGGGGACTGTGTATGCC
>NZ_JBFTLU010000440.1:0-3716 GCF_056396605.1 Pseudomonas sp. 05T35 | reverse complement strand
CCTCAAGGATCGGCAAGTCTTGTGCACCGATCTCGCCGAGCACCGCCATGACCTGTTCGATCTGGGCCATCCGCTCTGGCTCATGGGCGTCGATCACATGCAGCAGCAGGTCAGAGTTGCTCGACTCTTCGAGCGTAGCCCGAAATGCCTCGACCAGCTTATGCGGCAAGTGACGGATGAAGCCCACAGTGTCGGCCAGTACGATCGGACCGAGGTCGGCGAGTTCGAGCCGGCGCAAGGTCGGGTCGAGGGTAGCGAATAACTGGTTTGCCGCGAACACGTCGGAATCGGTGACCGCGTTGAACAGCGTCGACTTGCCGGCGTTGGTATAGCCCACCAGTGAAACCGAAGGGATATCCGCACGCTGACGACCACGACGAGCCTGATCACGCTGACTGCGGACCTTTTCCAGACGCCCCTTGATCTGCCGCAGGCGAACCCGCAGGAGACGCCGGTCGGTTTCCAGCTGGGTTTCACCCGGGCCGCGCAGACCGATACCGCCTTTCTGCCGCTCAAGGTGAGTCCAGCCGCGAACCAGTCGCGTACTCATGTAATCAAGCTGGGCCAGTTCAACCTGGAGCTTGCCTTCATGGGTGCGGGCGCGTTGGGCGAAGATATCGAGAATCAGGCCGGTACGGTCAATCACGCGACACTCGAAAACGCGTTCGAGGTTACGTTCCTGACTGGGCGTGAGGACGGAATTGAAAATAACCAGATCGACCTTCTCGGCTTTGACCTGGTCGCGTAATTCCTCGACCTTGCCACTGCCAATCAGGTATTTGGCGGTTGGCCGATGACGCGGCACGTTAACAAACGCGACGGTCTCGGCGCCGGCCGAAATTGCCAACTCCTGAAACTCCTGCGGATCTTCGCGCGCCTCAGGGTCCTGACCATCCAAGTGAACGAGAATGGTTCGTTCACCACCACCGTGGCGCTCAAAGAACAAAGGAGACTCCTATCAGGCGTTACCTGGCTCAGCGTCAGCTTGTTCGGATTCGGTTGCGCTAGGCAGACGAATTGGACGAACCGGCACCACTGTAGAGATCGCGTGTTTGTAGACCATCTGGCTGACGGTGTTTTTCAGCAGGATAACGAACTGGTCGAACGACTCGATCGTGCCTTGCAGTTTGATTCCGTTGACCAGATAGATGGAAACCCCCACTTTCTCTTTACGCAATGTATTCAAGTAAGGGTCTTGTAGCGAATGCCCTTTTGACATGTGCCGCACTCCTTTAAGGATTCAATAATAAAAATAGGTAAAAAAATGGCTTAGGCCGTCACACCCCCAAGGATAGACGGCAATTGCAAGGACTCAGCTCAATATGGAGACCGTTCCAAGGTATTTCAAGGCGCGTGGCAGATTGTCGCAATCGAGGCTGTCCAGCCAGTGTAAATCATCCCAACTGCGTAGCCAGGTGAACTGGCGCTTCGCCAATTGGCGCGTGGCAATGATCCCACGTTCCTGCATCTCGGCTGACGTCAGCTTGCCATCCAGGTAATCCCAGACTTGTCGGTAACCTACAGCGCGTATAGACGGCAACCCGGCATGCAGGTCACTTCTTTTACGCAGGGCTACGACCTCGTCAATGAATCCCTGTTCCAACATTTGTGTGAATCTTTGTTTAATACGCTCATGCAGTACCTGACGATTCGCCGGAGCGATAGCCAAGTTCGCGACAGTATAGGGCAATTGTGGGCGACCCGAAGCGCCTGCTTCAGTACTTTGCGCAGATTGTCGCGCTCGATGTTCGGTCATGCTCTGGCCGCTGACCCGATAAACTTCCAGCGCCCGACTGAGTCGCTGCGGGTCATTGGGGTGAATTCGCGCTGCCGACACCGGATCAATGACCGCCAACTGATCGTGCAGGGCTTGCCAGCCAAGGCGTGCAGCCTCTTCCTCGATTTCAGCGCGGATCTGCGGATCGGCCGCCGGCATATCGGCCAGACCTTCGAGCAAAGCCTTGTAATAGAGCATTGTGCCGCCGACCAGCAGCGGAATATTGCCGCGCGCGGTGATCTCGGCCATGGCCTGCAGGGCATCCCGGCGAAAATCAGCCGCCGAATAGGCCTCGACCGGATCAAGAATGTCGATCAACCGATGAGGGAACTCGGCCAATAGCTCCTTCGAAGGCTTGGCGGTGCCGATATCCATACCCCGGTAAACCAGCGCCGAGTCGACGCTGATCAGCTCGCACGGCAGGACCTTGGTCAGCTCGATGGCCAGATCGGTCTTGCCCGCTGCGGTCGGGCCCATCAGGAATATCGCTGGAGGAAGCTGGCTCATCAACGACCGCGCAAGAACAGTTTGTCCAGATCGTCCAGGCCCAATTGGGTCCAGGTCGGTCGGCCATGGTTGCATTGACCGCTGCGTTCGGTGTTTTCCATGTCCCGCAGCAGACCGTTCATTTCCGGCAAGGCCAGGCGCCGGTTGGCGCGAACAGCGCCGTGGCAGGCCATGGTCCCGAGCAGTTCGTTCAGGTGTGCCTGAATCCGGTCGCTGGTGCCGTATTCCATCAGGTCCGCCAATACGTCGTGAACCAGGCGATTGGCTTCAGCCTGTTTGAGCAACGCCGGAATCTGCCGGATCGCCAGGGTTTCCGGGCCCAGACGCTGAAGTTCGAAGCCTAGGCGCTGGAACCAGCTGACGTGCTCTTCGGCGCAATCGGCTTCACGCTGGCTGACTGCAATCGACTCCGGCACCAGCAGCGGTTGGCCACTCAGGCCTTCACTGGCCATCGCGATTTTCAGGCGCTCGTACATGATCCGCTCATGCGCGGCGTGCATGTCCACCAGCACCAGCCCTTGGGCGTTTTCCGAAAGAATGTAGATGCCTTTGAGCTGTGCCAGCGCATACCCCAGCGGCGGGATATCACCCTGCCCGTCAGGCAGTGCCGTGGCATTCGCCTCAGGCAGTGGCGCAAAAAACTCGCGATAGGCAGCCTGCGCTTCGGCCACCGGCACGCCCGACTGCGGACGCGGCGTGTATTGATACTGATAACCGGCGCCGGTGCCCGAGCTCGAGCCTGCCGTCGTATTAAAGGACGGCTGTGCCTGCGGCTGCTCCAGCAACGCATTGGCCGCCAGACGCATTTCACCTTGCGGGCCGAACTCGCCGGCTTCAATGCCGGTCGGCCTGACCACGGCCGTCGCGACAGGCGCAGCCAAATGATCTTCCGGACGCACATCGCCCAAGGCGCGGTGCAAGGTGCCATAGAGGAAGTCGTGGACCATGCGCCCGTCACGGAAGCGCACTTCGTGTTTGGTCGGGTGCACGTTGACGTCGACGCCCGCCGGATCGACTTCGAAAAACAGCACGAACGTCGGGTGCCGACCGTTGAACAGCACGTCGCGATACGCCTGGCGCACCGCATGGGCCACCAGTTTGTCGCGCACCGCACGACCATTCACAAAGAAATACTGCAGGTCTGCCTGGCTGCGGTTAAAGGTCGGCAACCCGACCCAACCCCACAAATGCAGGCCATTGCGCTCGATCTCGATGGGCAGCGCCTGCTCCAGGAAGCCTGCGCCGCAAATCGCCGCCACACGCCGGGCGCGAGCCGCGTCGTCWTGGGCTTCGTGCAGGCTGAGGATGGTCTTGCCGTTATGGCGCAGATGGAACGCCACGTCGAAACGCGCCAGCGCCAGACGCTTGATCACTTCTTGCAGGTGATCGAATTCGGTTTTTTCGGTCTTGAGGAATTTGCGCCGTGCCGGGG
>NZ_JBFTLU010000439.1:0-3727 GCF_056396605.1 Pseudomonas sp. 05T35 | reverse complement strand
TCGTTGACCAGAATGTCGTAGGAGCGTTTGCAGATCTCCTTCTTGCGCGCTTCGGTGTCGGCCTGGCCGGCTTCGTCGAAGGCCATCACCACCACGGCAGCGCCATAGCGTTTGCACAGTTTGGCGTGGTGAATGAACTGCTCGACGCCTTCCTTCATGCTGATGGAGTTGACGATGCCCTTGCCCTGGATGCACTTGAGGCCGGCTTCGATCACTTCCCATTTCGACGAATCGATCATGATCGGCACGCGGGAGATGTCCGGCTCGCCAGCGATCAGATTGAGGAAGGTCACCATGGCCTTCTTCGAATCGAGCATGCCTTCGTCCATGTTGATGTCAATCACCTGCGCACCGGCTTCGACCTGTTGCAGGGCGACTTCCAGCGCTTCGGTGTAGTTGTCTTCACGGATCAAGCGGGCGAACTTGGCGGAACCGGTGATGTTGGTCCGCTCGCCGACGTTGACGAACAACGAGCTGCGATCGATGGTGAACGGCTCCAGGCCCGACAGGCGGCAGGCCTTGGGGATGTCCGGAATCTGCCGTGGCGCGTAACCGGCGACCGCTTTGGCGATGGCTTCGATGTGCCCCGGCGTGGTACCGCAGCAGCCGCCGACGATGTTCAGAAAACCGCTTTGGGCGAATTCTTCGATGACCTTGGCGGTTTCCACCGGCAGCTCATCGTATTCACCGAATTCGTTCGGCAGGCCGGCGTTCGGGTGCGCCGACACGTAAGTGCTGGCCTTGTTCGACAGTTCTTCCAGGTACGGACGCAGTTCACGGGCGCCAAGGGCGCAGTTCAGGCCGACGGAAATCGGCTTGGCGTGGGCAATGGAGTTCCAGAAGGCTTCGGTGGTCTGGCCGGACAGGGTGCGGCCGGAGGCATCGGTGATGGTCCCGGAAATCATGATCGGCAATTCGAAACCGACTTCTTCGAACACGCCCTGCACGGCGAAGATCGCGGCTTTGGCGTTCAGGGTGTCGAAAATGGTTTCGATCAGGATCAGGTCGGCGCCGCCTTCGATCAGGCCTTTGGTAGCCTCGGTGTAGTTCTCCACCAGCTCATCGAAGGTCACGTTGCGGTAGCCGGGGTTGTTCACGTCCGGCGACAGCGAGCAGGTGCGGCTGGTCGGGCCGAGGACACCGGCGACAAACCGTGGCTTGTCCGGGGTTTCGAGGGTCTTGGCGTCCGCCACCTTGCGTGCAAGGCGCGCACCTTCTACGTTTAACTCGTACGCCAGGCCCTGCATGCCGTAGTCGGCCTGGGATACCTGGGTGGCGTTGAAGGTGTTGGTTTCCAGAATGTCGGCGCCGGCATCCAGGTATTGCTTCTCGATCGCCCCGATCACGTCCGGGCGGCTCAGTACCAGCAAGTCGTTGTTACCCTTGACGTCGCTTGGCCAGTCGGCAAAGCGTTTGCCACGGTAGTCCTGCTCCTCGAGCTTGAAGCTCTGGATCATTGTGCCCATGCCGCCATCGAGAATCAGGATGCGCTCTTTGAGGGCTTGCTTGAGGACGTGTAGGCGAGCACTGCGATCGGACATTAGGACTACCTGGTAAGGCCATTACGAAGGGTCGGAATAATAGCAAACCTGTGTGCAATTAGAGCATGAGCTGCTTTTGCATGAATATCGCTCATGTTGATGAACGGGCCAGGACGGTAGAATCGCGACGTTTTTTCATGATCGGGACCAGGGATATGTCGTATCGCGTTTTCATCAGCCTCTTTGTGCTGCTTATAAGCAGTGCCGCCACAGCACAAGGCACGGCGCCGGCGATCTCATACACCCGCGACGTTCAGCCGATCTTCACTGAAAAATGCGTGGCCTGCCATGCCTGCTATGACGCCGCCTGTCAGCTCAATCTGGGCAGTGGCGAAGGCGCGGTGCGGGGCGCGAACAAGATTCCGGTCTACGCCGGCGAGCGCAGCAAGGCGTCGGAGCCGACACGGCTGTTTTATGACGCCTTTGGCAAAGCCGCCTGGCAACGCAAGGACTTCTACTCGGTACTCGATGCCCAGGGCAGCCAGGCTGCGCTGATGGCACGCATGCTTGAACTCGGCCACCGGACGCCGCTGCAACCTAACGCCAAGTTGCCGGAAGAGATTGTGCTTGGGCTCGAGCGCGAGAACATGTGCCCGATGCCGGGCGAGTTCGAGGCCTACGCCGGCGCCCATCCGAAAGAAGGCATGCCGCTGGCGGTGACCGGGCTGACCGATCAGCAGTACCAGACGCTGCAACGCTGGCTGGCCTCCGGTGCGCCAATCGACCAGCAGGGCCTGGTCCCGAGCGCCAGGGAAGCCTTGCAGGTGGTGCAGTGGGAAAGCCTGCTCAACGCCCCGGGCGCCCGTGAAAGTCTAGTGGCACGCTGGTTGTTCGAGCACTGGTTTCTGGCGCATATCTACTTCAAGGACGGCGAGCCGGGGCACTTCTTCCAGTGGGTGCGTTCGCGCACACCGACGGGCCAGCCGATCGACCTGATCAACAGCCGTCGCCCGAACGACGATCCGGGCACCCAGGTGTATTACCGCCTGTGGCCGGTGCAAGGGGTGATTGTGCACAAGACGCACATCACCTATCCGCTGAGCCCGGCGAAAATGGCCCGGATCAAAACCCTGTTCTACAACGGCAACTGGCAGGTCCACGCCTTGCCGGGTTATGGCCCGGAACGTCGGGCCAATCCGTTCGAGACCTTCCAGGCGATTCCGGCCCAGGCGCGTTATCAGTTCATGCTCGATAACGCCGAATACTTCGTGCGCACCTTCATTCGCGGCCCGGTCTGTCGTGGGCAGATCGCCACCGACGTAATCCGCGACAACTTCTGGGCGTTCTTCCAGGCGCCGGAGCATGACCTGTACATCACCGATCCGAGTTATCGCGGCAAGGCCACGCCATTGCTGGCCATGCCTGGCCAGAATGACGATGTCGGCAGCGTGTTGAGCCTGTGGCATGCCTACCGCGACAAGCGCAACGAGTACGAAGCCTTGCGCCGTGACACCTACGCCAAGGCACACGCGCCGAGTTGGTCGACCTTGTGGGCCGGTAATGACAACGCCTTGTTGAGCATCTTCCGGCACTTTGACAGTGCCTCGGTGAACAAGGGCCTGATCGGTGAAGTGCCACAGACCATGTGGTTGTTCGACTTCCCGTTGCTGGAGCGCACCTATTATCAATTGGCGGTCAACTTCGACGTGTTCGGCAACGTTTCCCATCAGGCGCAGACCCGGCTGTATTTCGACTTGATCCGTAACGGCGCCGAGCAGAACTTCCTGCGCCTGATGCCGGCCGATTCGCGTGACGGGTATCTGGACGACTGGTATCAGAGCAGCGGCAAATTCAAGATGTGGCTGGATTACGAAAGCATCGACAACGATAAGCCGACTGCGCTGAAACTCGACGAGAAAGACCCGAAGCGCGATTTCGTCCAGCAATTGCTGGTGCGTTATGGTGACCTGAACGCCAGTCCTGATCCGATCAATCGCTGCGATGGCGCTTATTGCTCACGGCCCAATATCGATCCGGCCTTGCAGAATGCCGAGCAGGCGTTGAGTCGACTGACCGCACGCCCGGCGGCCGGGCTCAAGGTAATCGATCAGTTGCCGGAAGCGACGATGCTGCGTATAGAAAGTCGTAGCGGCAAGCGCGAGGTGTACAGCCTGCTGCGCAACCGTGCCCACAGCAACGTGGCGTTCCTGCTGGGCGAGGCGTTGCGCTATCAACCGGGGCTGGAC
>NZ_JBFTLU010000438.1:0-3746 GCF_056396605.1 Pseudomonas sp. 05T35 | reverse complement strand
TCCTTCACCCGCAAAGACTCGAAGTTCTGGGTCGTGCGGCCACGCATTGGTGCCGGCGGCGTGTCTGGATTTGACACGTTGCTCTCGGGCGCCTTTGTCGGTGCCGACGCCGGTCGCGCCGATGCCCGCGCCAAAACCTTCATCGGACTTGAAGCCCCACTGCCCCTCACCTTTGGTGAACCGGGCAAACATTTCATGTTGCACACCCAGGATCTCGGCTCACTGGAGATTGGCTCCCCTGTTTATTTCCGCAAGATCCCGGTGGGGCAAGTGGTCGCCTATACCCTGGATTCGGAAGGCAAGGGGGTGGATATCCAGGTCTTYGTCAAGGCGCCGAACGATGTCCACGTCACCGAAAACACTCGTTTCTGGAATGTCAGCGGTATCGCCATCGATGTGGGCGCCAATGGCTTTGCGTTCAAAACCGAGTCACTGTCAGCCTTGCTGGTGGGCGGAATTACCTTTCGTGCTCCAGACTACAGTCCCAACGACCAACCGGCGGCCGAAAACAGGAGCTTCGAGCTGTTCGACAATCAACAGACCGCCCTTGCCCCACCCAACGGCAAGGCACAATTCCTGTCGCTGCGTTTCAATCAGGCGTTGCGCGGCTTGAAGGTGGATGCCCCCGTGGAATTCCAGGGACTGGATATCGGCAAGGTGGTCGCGATCAATCTGGACTACGATGAGAAGGCCCACAGTTTCCCCATCAACGTGGGCATCGTGATCTATCCGCAACGTCTGGGCCAAGCCCATATCAAGATGCTGAAGGCCCTGAACTACAACCCCGACGACGAACAGGCGGTTAATCGACTCATGGGCAGCTTTGTCGAAAACGGTCTGCGCGCCCAAGCCCGCAGCGGAAATCTGTTGACCGGGCAACTGTACATTGCACTGGATTTCTTCCCTAAAGCCGAAAAAGTTGCCTTCGACCCCAACGCCCGKCCAATGCGGATACCCACTGTTCCTGCGAGCCTCGAGCAGTTGCAAGAGCAGCTTCAGGCAGTGATCGAAAAGATCAACAAGCTACCGATCGAGCGCATCGCCAACAACCTTGATGACAATCTGACAGAACTGCGAAAAAGCCTCAAACAAGTCAATAGCACGACACTGCCTGGTGTACAGAACACCTTGCAGGAGATGAGCAAAACCCTGCAATCGGCCAACTCGACCCTCGCCGAAGGCTCGCCGCAACGTGAGCAATTGAGTGAAACCCTGGACGAACTCGGGCGCGCATCACGCTCGCTGCGTGAATTGTCAGACTACCTGACCCGTCATCCTGAATCCCTGGTGCGCGGACGCCCCAAAGGTGCCCCGACACAAGACCTGCAGCCGTCTTCGAGCAATTGACCCAGGAGCAGCCCGTGTCTTTATCGCTGAAGTGTTCATTGCTCAGTCTGGTGGTGTTGCTCGCTGCATGTCGCAGCGATCCAATTCATTACCATACCCTGACCCCGACCCAGCTGACCGTTGGCGCGCGGGGTGGCGCAGATATCCAGATTGAGCGGGTCACTGTGCCGCCTCAGGTTGACCGCCCGCAAATCGTCATTCGTCAGGGCAACAGTGGCCTGGCAATTCTGGAAACCGAATGGTGGGGGGCCAGCCTGTCCGATGAGTTGAAAAGCGCCTTGGTCAATCAACTGTCTGGCACAACGTCTCAGCGCGATGTATCGCTGCGGGTCGATGTGCAGCGTTTTGATTCTGTCCCCGGTCAATACGCACTCGTCGATGTGAAATGGCGCCTGAGAACTGCTGGAGCCGATGCAAACAGGGCACCGCTGACCTGCCGCACAACGTTGCAAACACCGGCGGGGTCGACCGTCAATGATTTGGTGGCGGCTCATCAAAACAATGTAAAACGACTGGCCAGCCTGATCAGTAAAATGGCCAGCGCCCCCCTCAATGGATGTCCGCCTATTGATTAGCAGGAGGCGGGCTACTTTCCTACTGAAGAGCCTGACCGCCTTGCAGAGGAGACTCTAGCGGTGCAGGTTCGGGCACGACCGGCAGGTTTTTGGCGAGACTGCCTTCTATCTGTCCTGAAATATAGTAGACCCCCGCCATTACCCCATTGGCTTCATTCTCTATCAACCCAAGCCACGCTTTGTCGAACGCGTCGCCCAGGCTTTTGCGTAGCTGTGCTTCTGTCTCCGGCCGATCATGCTCGTTCGAGGCAGCACCAACACTCGCCGATACCACAGAAATTACTGCCCCCGCTACTCGGCCAACTGCCGCGGCAACAGCACCGGCGGCACTGCGGGTGGCAATCTCGGCTTCGAGTTTTTCGCCGGCTCGCTTGGCCACTGACGATATACCGGCGTCCGATAACCCGGCTCCCGCACCGCTGTTAGCGCTGCGGACTCGTTCGATCAAGGCCTGATAGGCTGGCAGATTGGTAACCGGTTCGGCGTGAGCAATTTGATAGAGCGAAGCGTTGCGTGCGGGCGGAGGTGCCAGCGCGATTGCCGGAATGTCGTTGAGTCGACGGTCGAATTGATCTTGAGGTGCACTGTAGTGCTGCTGGATCTCTACGAGATGCGCGTCGAGGGTCTGTAAATACAGGGCAATTGCATCGACCATAATTGCGTTGGGATCGGTGATCTTGGCGACGGGGTCCAGCACGCGCTCATGGTATTGCTCCTGTAGATAGACCGTTAGCCGGTTGACCACAGGGTCGACCTCTCCCCCACTGCTCATCTTGTACCAGCCCACCTTCGCAGACAGCCATTGCTGGGTCCAATAGCTGGTAAACCACGGGATGAAGTCCGTTTCAGTACGCTGGTAGACCAGCGCTCTCCAGCGCTCCATGGCGCTACGCGTGTAACGTTTGACTACCCCTTTGGAGGCCAATGAAGCGGTGTCTATGTCTTGATCAATCTGTTGCCAGGTTGCTTGCGAGATCACCACGGGCGCAGCCGGCTCGGAGGCGCGATGGACTGTGGCACATCCCGCCAACACCGCGAACAAGACAACGTGCAGGAAACGCAGATTCAAGATCGCAGTCCCCTAGAAATGACACGGCAGCGCTAATCTTTACGCTGTCCGAACGAAACGAGCAGCATTTCCAACCATGGTATTTTGAGTATAGGTGGCGAGAGACAGGACAAAAAATCACCGTGTGATATGTGGTTTTGGTGAAGGCGAGCAGCCTTACTTCAACAAAACCGCATATTCGGCGGCTATGGAAAACAATCAGAGGACGGAGTCGTCATGCTTTACCGAATAGCCGCCGACGGGCTGGTACTGTTTCATCTATTGTTCATTGTGTTCGCACTTTTCGGCGGCCTGTTGACGCTCAAATGGCGGCACTTGATCTGGTGGCACCTTCCGGCAGCCGTATGGGGCGTGGTCGTCGAAATCTTCCAGTTGAGCTGTCCCCTGACCCGCTGGGAAAACCTCTGGCGCCAATCTGCCGGACAGGACGGTTACGGTGACAGTTTCATCGAGCACTATGTGTGGCCGTTGATATACCCGGCCGGACTGACACCGGCGATACAGCTAGGGCTGGGCAGCCTGGTGCTTCTCATCAACGTGATTGTCTATGTGCATCTGGCCAGGCAGTGGAAGCTGGCGCGGGCAACCTAGTCAGGTTGTCCGGGCACTTTCTCGCAGGCAAAACAAAACCCCAACTGCTTTCGCAATTGGGGTTTCGGAATTTAATCTTGACGATGACCTACTCTCACATGGGGAAACCCCACACTACCATCGGCGATGCATCGTTTCACTGCTGAGTTCGGGATGGGATCAGG
>NZ_JBFTLU010000437.1:0-3754 GCF_056396605.1 Pseudomonas sp. 05T35 | reverse complement strand
CAGTAATCCGCCGCGTAATAGGCACTGGCGCGATGGTTACCCGAAGCCCCCACACCGCCGAATGGCGCGCTGCTCGCGGCGCCGGTCAGCTGTTTGTTCCAGTTGACGATACCGGCGCGGCTTTCCAGCCAGAACTGCTGATAACGCGCTTGCGAATCCGACAGCAAACCTGCGGCCAGACCGTATTGGGTGTTGTTGGCTTCCGCAATCGCCGCCTCGAAATCAGCGTAGCGAATCACTTGCAGCAACGGGCCGAACAGCTCTTCGTCAGGACGATTGGCAACCGCGCTCACATCAAGAATGCCCGGGGTCAGCAACGCGGCGTTGGCCTGTGGCTGGGTCATTTTCAGCAGCGGCACGGCGCCATTGGCGAGCAGGTGTTCCTGTGCATCCATCAGTGCCTTGGCAGCGGCCAGAGAAACCACCGAGCCCATGAACGGCGCCGGTTGCTGATCGAACGCGCCGACGTCGATCGTTGCGCTGACTTCCACCAGACGCGCCAGCAGCTTATCGCCCCAGGCACCTTGCGGTACCAGCAAGCGACGGGCGCAGGTGCAACGCTGACCGGCAGAAATGAACGCCGACTGAATAATGGTGTACACCGCAGCGTCGAGGTCTGCGACCTGATCGACCACCAGCGGGTTGTTACCGCCCATCTCCAGCGCGAGGATCTTGTCCGGACGACCGGAGAACTGCGCATGCAGGTGGTTGCCGGTACGGCTGGAGCCGGTGAAGAACAGGCCGTCGATACCCGGATTGGCCGCCAGGGCGATCCCGGTTTCACGCGCGCCTTGCAGCAGGTTCAGCACGCCAGCAGGCAGGCCGGCTTCGATCCAGCACTTGACCGTCAGCTCGGCGACTTTCGGGGTCAGCTCGCTTGGCTTGAACAGCACGCTGTTACCGGCCAGCAGCGCCGGAACGATGTGACCGTTCGGCAAATGCCCGGGGAAGTTGTAAGGACCGAACACTGCCACCACGCCGTGAGGCTTGTGGCGCAGCACGGCAGTGGCGTCGCCCAGCGGGCCGCTCTTCTCGCCGGTACGCTCGCGGTAGCTCTGCACTGAAATGGCGATCTTGTTGACCATGCTGGTCACTTCAGTCGCGGCTTCCCACAGCGGCTTACCGGTTTCTTCACCGATGCAGTGAGCCAGTTCGTCAGCGTGTTTTTTCAGGCTGGCGGCAAAGGCTTCCAGCACGCCGATGCGATCTTCCAGGGAGCGTCTGGCCCAGGCCGGGAAGGCCTGACGTGCGGCTTGCACGGCGCTTTCAACTTGAGCAGCGCTGGCGCCCTGCCCCGACCACAGCACTTGCTGGGTGACCGGGTTCAGCGATTCGAACGTGTCACCCTGGCCTGCCAGCCATTCACCGGCGATATAAAGCGAATTCATTATTTCGACTCCCGAGCAGCAGACAACGGCACGGCACGTACTTGATCGCCGGCATTGAGTTGAAGACGTTTGGCGGTCAATGGGTCGACCACCAGGGTACCGGCGGCAAAGCGTGCGGGAGCGGCAGTGATCCGGCAGTCTTCGCGTTTGCGGTTGTGAATCAGAAATGGCGTGGCGTCATCACCCGGGGTGCCGATGGCCAATACCAGTGCCTGGCTGTCGCGGACCGCACGGATCTTGCCGGTTTCGCATTCAACGGCAGGACCTGCGTCGAAGATGTCGACATAACCCTGATAGCTGAAGCCTTCGCTCTTGAGCATTGCCAGCGCCGGCTCGGTGTCAGGGTGAACCTTGCCGATCACATTGCGCGCGCCTTCAGAGAGGAAGCAGGTGTACAGCGGGAACTTCGGCATCAACTCGGCGATGAACGCCTTGTTGCCCACGCCCGTCAGGTAATCGGCCTGGCTGAATTCCATTTTGAAGAAGTGCCGACCCAGGCTTTCCCAGAACGGCGAGCGGCCGGCTTCATCGGACACACCGCGCATTTCGGCGATGATCTTGTTGCCGAACAGCTGCGGGAATTCGGCGATGAACAGCATCCGCGCCTTGGCCAGCATGCGACCGTTGAGGCCGGAACGGTAATCGGCGTGCAGGAACAACGAGCACAGCTCGGAATTGCCGGTCAGGTCGTTGGCCAGGAACAGCGTCGGGATTTCACGGTAGATGTTCAGCTCTTGCGAAGCGCTGACGGTCAGGCCGACCCGGAAGTTGTACCAAGGCTCACGCAGGCCGACAGCGCCGGCGATGGCGGAAATCCCCACCACGCGACCGTTATCGTCTTCGAGCACGAACAGGTAGTCCGCGTCGCCGCGCCCCGCTTCGCCGCGAAAGGTCTTTTCAGCCCAGCCAACCCGATGAGCCAGACGCTCTTCGTTGGCCGGCAAGGTGGTCAGGCCGGTGCCGGTGCTGCGGGCCAGGTCGATCAGCGCGGGTAAATCGCTGCTGCGTACGGGACGAACGATCATGCTATCTCCTTAAACGGGTCGCTCAGGCCACCCGTAAAACTCTCTGCTCTTAAGCCTGAAATCGGGCCTTAAACTGCCACCAGGCGCACGCTGGCACCTTCACCGACGCCCAGGGCTTCGGCGGCTTCAAGATCCAGGGTTACCGGTTTGCCCGGCGCATAATCCAGCTCGAGCAATACCGCGCGGTAATCCTGCAACTGCGCATTGGCCACCAGGTACTGACGACCGGCACCTTTGACCGGCTCACCGATTTTCACCGGCACCACACGGCTCTGGGCGATCGAACGGATGCCCGAGACACGTGCGTGCAGGGTCGGGCCACCGTCGAAAATGTCGATGTAGTGATCGGTCTCGAAGCCTTCGCGCATCAGGATGTCGAAGGTGATCTGCGCCCGTGGGTGCACCTGGCCCATCGCCTCTTGGGCGGCGTCCGGCAGCAGCGGCACGTAGATCGGGTAATGCGGCATCAGTTCGGCGAGGAAGGTCCGGCTCTTGAGCCCGCACAGACGCTCGGCTTCAGCGTAGTTGAGGTCGAAGAAGTTGCGACCGATGGCATCCCAGAACGGCGAGTCGCCATTTTCGTCGCTGTAGCC
Organism: Pseudomonas sp. 05T35; assembly: GCF_056396605.1. Taxonomy (NCBI): domain Bacteria; kingdom Pseudomonadati; phylum Pseudomonadota; class Gammaproteobacteria; order Pseudomonadales; family Pseudomonadaceae; genus Pseudomonas; species Pseudomonas sp. 05T35. Next base: position 748 of record NZ_JBFTLU010000437.1, on the reverse strand, counting down.
GACGATCTCGGTGACCACCGAATCAGCGAAACGCTCCGGATGGCTGGCGACGAACAGCAAGCGACCGCGAGAGTTGAGTTCCGCCCAAGGTGAACCCACCAGCTCAGGAACCACATAGAAACTGGTCAGCAGGCTGTTGCCGGTCAGGTCGTGGCACTGGGAGAGCACATGAATCTTGTTATGAATCTTCAGCTCGCGAGAGGCGTGCACGAAGGTTTCATTCCGGAAACTGTAGAACGGCTCGGAATAACCGGCCGACGCGACGATGGCCGAGCAGCCCACCAGTTTGCCGGTGGCGGTGTCTTCGAGAACGAAGAAATAGCTTTCTTCACCGTTGAAGCTGACTTCGGCAGCGAACGACGCTTCGCTTGCGGCGATCTTGTCGCTCAAGCGTTCGACATCATCCGGCAAGGAGGTGACACCAATCGGGCTGTCCGCAGCCAGACGCTGTACCTCGCCCAGATCAGCCATTTGCGCGGGGCGCATCACCAGCATGGTGTCACTCCTTTCTCGAAAAACACACAGAGGAAAAAATAGCCGGGCCAATCCTTGAGACACTGTGGGAGCGAGCCTGCTCGCGATGGCGTCCTGTCAGACAACAAAGATGTTGGCTGTCAGGCCCTCATCGCGAGCCACACAGAGGAAAAAATAGCCGGGCCAATCCTTGAGACACTGTGGGAGCGAGCCTGCTCGCGATGGCGTCCTGTCAGACAACAAAGATGTTGGCTGTCAGGCCCTCATCGCGAGC
>NZ_JBFTLU010000436.1:0-3773 GCF_056396605.1 Pseudomonas sp. 05T35 | reverse complement strand
GTGCATATGAATGTGGTAGACGGTCTGGCCGCCCAGTTCATTGCAGTTCATGACCACGCGAAAGCCTTCTTCGCAGCCCAGCTCCAGTGCCAGGCGCTGGGCGGTGAACAGAATGTGCCCGGCCAGCGCCTTGTCGTCCTCGGTGAGGTCGTTGAGCGTACGCACCGGCTTTTTCGGTACTACCAGGAAATGCACGGGTGCCTGAGGGGCGATGTCGTGGAAGGCCAGGACCTGGTCATCCTCGTAAATGATCTTGGCGGGTATTTCTCTGTTGATGATTTTGGTGAACAGAGTATCCACAGCTGTTTCTCCATTGTGTTGGTCCGGGCTGAGTGTACTCACGGAAGATGCCCGAGCCCAGCCTGTTACCTTTACTTTTAGTGATGCTCAGCGCGGAYAGTGCGCCTTGTTGACCATGCCTACGATGGTTCGGGTCAGCCAGCGTGAGCCGAAGCGTGGTAAAAGCGCGATCCAGCGATTGCGGCGGCGGGGAATGATGATTGCGCGGTTCTTCTCCAGTGCACGTACCGTGTAGAGGGCCACTTCCTCGGGGCTCATCAGCATTTTGCTGTTGGCCAGTTTGTCAGTGTCCAGTTGCGCGGTGCGGAAAAACGCCGTGCGCGTCGGGCCAGGGCAAAGGACCGAGACCTTGATCGCGCACTTTTTCAGCTCGACCCGCAAGCCTTCGGAAAAGTGCAGTACATACGCCTTGCTGGCGTAATAGGTGCTCATCCAGGGGCCGGGGTAGAAGGCGGCCATTGAGGCGACGTTCAGAATCTGCCCGCCGCCCTGCAAGGCCATGCTGTTGCCAATGGCGTGGCACAGGCGGGTCAGGGCGAGGATATTCACTTCGATCAAGTCTTGTTCGGTCATCCAGTCCTGAGCCAGGAACGGGCCGCTGGTACCGATGCCGGCGCAATTGACCAGCAGGTCGATCTGTCGGTCACCCTCTTCGAGTTCCAGCAGAAAACCGGACAGGCGCAACGGTTCGCCCAGGTCACAGGCGCGGAACAGCACCTCGACGCCAAAGCGCTGGGTCAGTTCGATGGCAATACTTTCCAGCTGATCACGTTGACGGGCCACCAGAATCAGGCTGCGGCCGCGTCGCGCCAGCGCTTCGGCCATGGCCAGGCCGATGCCGCTGGAGGCGCCAGTGATCAGAGCGTAACGGGTCATGCAATTCTCCATCGCAACGGCTCGCGGCCTGTGGACAGAGATGTCACAGGAACCGAGCGCGTTTATTCTTTCTCATAGTCTACAGGGGGCTGGGCTGCTTTCGCCGCATCGTCTGCCTCTGCCGCATCCGCCGGCTCACTGCTTCCATAACTGCTGGTCGAGGTGCTTTCGTATTCTTCGGTCAGGGTGCTGAGGCCACCGGCAAGCGCGCCGACAAAAACCACTGCAATCACCACCAGCCACAGCCCGCAGAGAACTTTGACGGCCGTGCTGTTGGGGGGCTGCGGCGCGCCATAGCGATTCGCCCCGATGTTTCCTGGTAGCACCGCGAGTGCAAATGGAAACAGGCTGCCGATAAAGGGCACCAGGTTCAGAAACCACAACCAGCCGGACCAACCAAGATCGTGCAGGCGTTGCACGCTGATGGTGATGTTTATGTAGAGGTACGCCACGAACGCAACGACACATACAATCGTGCTAAGCACCATTTGATTGCCGCTCAGCAGGCTGAGTCCGAAAACGCCAGCGATAGCGCCCATGATCAGTAGCGCCACCAATGACCACGCGAGATAACGCAGGCGCCCGATTCGGCCCTGTACGCTAAACACCTTGAGTTCCGAAAACTCTGGCAGCGCTTCACCAACGGGCGCGCGAGGAGGGCTATAAGGTGATTCGTTGTCACCGAGCGTGGTTGCCGTGTAAGCGGCGGTCGATGAATCGTGAACGTCGGTCAGATTGAGCTCGATCGACGGTTCGGCTTCGATGCGGGCATCGACGCCGGTTTTCGACAGGGCATTCAGATAAGTTTGAGCGTCTGCGTGGGACAAGTCGCGCTTAAGTGCGACAGGCTTTCCGCTGAACAGGCGTTCGATGGCCGAGACGTCGCTTTTGAACAGCTGGGCGAGATTGAGTTTCGCGGTGGTGATGTCGACGCCCGGAAGCAGGGCTCCGTCGAAGACGATCTTGAAACGGTGTTCGCTCATGCCGGGGCATCCTTGTCGCGAGTCTGGGGTCTGTATTCGGCAGTTTAAGCCAGCCGGAATCGGCTGGCCAAACCTTGTGCGTTAGCGCGGCCAGCGCTTGGGCAGTTGAGCTGCGAATTCCTGTGCCTTGCGGTACTCGGCGTCCAGTCTTGCAATCAGTTGATCGACGCTTGGCAGGTCGTCGATTTCACCCACGCCCTGGCCTGCGGACCAGACGGTTTTCCAGGCTTTGGCTTCATCGCTCAAGGGTTTGAGTTTGGCGCCGAAGTTGACTTCACCCTTGCCTTGCAGTGCGTCTACGTCAAAACCGGCATTTATCAGGCTTTGGCGCATGAAGCTTGCCGGCACCCCGGACACCGCAGGCGTATGGACAATGTCGGCGGCCCTGGAAGTCAGCAGCATCTCTTTATAGGCTTCAGGGGCATGGCTTTCGGTGGTGCCAATAAAGCGAGTGCCGAAGTACGCCAGATCCGCACCGAGCAGTTGTGCAGCGAGAATCTCGTGGCCATGGTTCAGGCAGCCGGCCAGCAGCAGGGTTTTGTCGAAGAACTGACGAATCTCGGCAATCAGCGAGAACGGGCTCCAGGTCCCGGCATGGCCACCGGCGCCTGCCGCTACGGCGATCAAGCCATCGACGCCGGCCTCGGCAGCTTTTTCTGCATGGMGTCGGGTCGTCACGTCGTGGAAAACCAGGCCACCATAACCGTGCACCGCATCGACCAGCTCTTTCACTGCCCCAAGGCTGGTGATCACGATCGGAACCTTGTGTTCAATGCAGATTGCCAGGTCCGCTTCCAGTCGCGGATTGCTGTGGTGAACGATCAGGTTCACCGCATACGGCGCAGGATTTTCCAATAGCGCCAGACCCGCTTCGATTTCCTCCAGCCAGGCTTTGAAGCCGCTGCTTTCACGCTGGTTCAGTGCTGGAAAGCTGCCGACCACACCATTGCGGCAGCAGGCGAGTACCAGCTGTGGATTGGAAATCAGGAACATTGGCGCTGCCACGACAGGCAGGCGCAAACGTTGTTCGAGCAAAGCGGGCAGCGACATTGGAAGTACCCCGATAAGTGGCGACTAATTCAGATTAGAACGGCCGTACGACGACCAGAATTACAATAGCCAGCAATATCAGAACCGGCACTTCATTGAACCAGCGATAAAAGACATGGCTGCGGGTGTTTTCGCCACGGGCAAAACGTTTTACCTGCGCGCCACACATGTGGTGATAGCCGATCAGGATCACCACCAGGGTCAACTTGGCGTGCATCCAGGCACCTTGTCCGAAGTAGGCGCCGGGATTGAGGCTGATCAGCCAGATTCCGAAGGCCAGCGTGGCGATCATCGCCGGGCCCATGATCCCGCGGTACAGTTTGCGCTCCATGATGCTGAAGCGTTCCTTGCTGATGTTGTCTTCACTTTGCGCGTGGTAGACGAACAGGCGCGGCAGGTAAAACAAGCCGGCAAACCAGCAGACCATGCTGACGATATGAAGCGCTTTGAGCCACAGATAAAGCATTTTTGGTTATTCCCAGGTTCACGGTAGCCCGAATAGAGCGCTTTGAGCCACAGATAAAGCATTTTTGGTTATTCCCAGGTTCACGGTAGCCCGAATAG
>NZ_JBFTLU010000435.1:0-3774 GCF_056396605.1 Pseudomonas sp. 05T35 | reverse complement strand
TCATAGAACCACTCCCAATGTCTCTTGCATCACCACAGGCACTAAGCAAAAAAAACAGTACAAAGCAATAGAGCCTCATACTGCATTATTCCAAGTGGCAATGGTTTTAATTTGCTCTTCCATATAATCTTTTTTAAAACCCATCAACTTATGATACTGGGCAGCAATTTTTCCAATAAATTCCATACGATCTGATTCGCTGTAGAGGTTTCCCTTTTCCATTTGAACCCTTAATTCCTTATCATCTACATCGCACGCAGTACTGAAAGCGGCGACTCGTACCGGTACAAAAGGAGCCCACTCAAATGCAGCTTGGGCTTTCAATGTCGCTTGAAAAAAGAATTCGTTGTAAATCAGTGGCTGAAGAATCCTTCGTTGCTCATGATCAGCAATGGCAAGAAGTGACTTCAATTGCAAATTTCTTTTAGTTGCTGGATCTGACGTGCTCTCAGAGTCCTTAATTCGTTCAAATCCTTTCTTTACATCTGGCGTTAAAGAAAGATTCTTCAATACAGGCAAAGCCTCGTCGGCCCACGGCAACTGGTCTATGTTCATCTGCACCTGCGCATCACAACTTTTCGCATTGCGAACAGGTGCGCACTCATCGAACTGATCCGGATGTTTTTTATAAAACCAGTGCCATACAAATATGTCTTGAAACAACCAAAAATTTCCCTTGCCAAGCCCTTTCTTGCCAATCCTTAGAGGTGGCTGGCCAATAGGGGGGACTCCAATCGTCAGGTAAGGCTCTGCAGGAATAAAATCCAATCCGCATTTCACCTGCTTACTGGCAAAGGCGGCCAGCCCCATCCAGTAAAATCGACCTTTTAAATCCGGTTTCCCGTCTTCGCCGCGCTCCAGATAAAACTCGGCATAAGCAGCAGCGATCCGCGCAGCTCGGGCACCGAAATCTGAAACCAGAACCATTTTTGTAGATTTAGAGAAAACACTCTTTTTCGGAACACTCAAGCGACTAATCGCTTCCTGTTGCCCCATCGTCCACAGCTTGTCGCACTTCAAGGTAACGTCTTTAACAGAGCAGCTCTGGCTATTGGTCTTAAAAGTAGCTACGGGTGCGCTCATTTATTTCTASTCGCTTCGTAATCGTCAGAGCCCGGCGGCACAATCAGTTCGTCCCACATCAAATGGACTTCTGCCGTCTCGGCAGTGTCCGTTTCGACACGAGGATGAAGGCCGTCTGCATTACTTTTTGAAATCTTCGGAGCTACTGAGGAAGGAACAATAATGGCGGCTTTCACGGACTTGATAGGTTGTCCAAGCCCGGTCACAAAGCGAATTTGCTCGTCAAACTTCTCACTGTTTGCCGTACCGGATTTAAGTATGTTCCCCGCCCGAGCTTGATCAGCAATCAACGGCAGCCCAGGCATCAAAATCCCGATCCCCGTCCCGCTCCCCGCCGAGCCACCGGAATTCACCTTCACCTCAGCCCCACTAATCGTCACACCCCCCGCATCAACCTTGACGAAACTCCCCCCAGCCTTGGCCGTCAGTTCCATCCCACCTTCCACCACGACCTTTTCACCCGCGTGGTAGTGAATCTCCGTCCCGGCTTCTACAAACTGCGCCGTGCCGACCTTCATGTGCTGGGTCACCCCGACCGTCAGGTGATCATCGGCCCGTGCTTCGGTTTTGCGATCCAGRTGGGTGATGCGGTGCTCTTCGGCCTTGAGTTCGGTGAGGGTGTTGGCTTCGACGGTGTCGTGGCGTTCGTTGCCGACGCGGATTTTCTGGTCGTGCTCGATGTTTTCGTCCCAGTCGCGTTGGGCGTGCAGGTAGATCTGTTCGGCACCTTTCTTGTCTTCGATGCGGAACTCGTTGTAGCCCTTGCCGCCCGGTGAGCTGAGGGTCTTGAAGGTGCTGCGGGTCTTGTTCGCCGGCAGGTCGTAGGGGACGACGTTTTCCTTGTGGTACAGGCAGCCGGTGACGAGCGGCTGGTCGGGGTCGCCTTCGAGGAAGGTCACCAGCACTTCCATGCCGATACGCGGGATGGCGATGCCGCCGTAGGCGCTACCGGCCCAGCCGGTGGCGACGCGGACCCAGCAGCTGGTCTTGTCGTCGGCCTGGCCGTCACGATCCCAGTGAAATTGCACCTTGATGCGGCCGTATTGATCGCAGTGGATTTCTTCGCCTTTGGGACCGGTGACCACCGCGGTCTGGCTACCCAGGACTTTCGGTTTCGGGTGTTCGAGGGCAGGGCGGAAGTGCGCGTCCCACGGGGTGGCGAGGAAGCGGTTGCGGTAACCCTGGTGGAAGTCATCCTTGTTCTGGGTGACGTCGCTGGTGACGTTTTCGCCGAGCACTTGCGGCTGTTTGCCTTCGTGAATGACTTCCAGCAGCAGCCACAGGTCGTTCCACTCGGCGCGTGGGTGTTCGCTTAGGGCCAGGAAATGCCCGCTGACCAGGATCGGCTGATCGCTTTTGCCTTCGGCCAGCTGGTAGTCGCTGCGGTGACGTTCCAGGGCGCGGGTTGCCAGTTGCTTGCCGCGTTCGCGGTCGGTGAAACGGCCGGGGTAGTCGTAGTCTTCCAGGTCTGGCAGGAATGCACTGCTGGCCGTGCCTTCAGGCAGGATGCGCGGTTTTTCGAAGTCGTAATCGCGACGGCTGACACGGCTGGTGCGGGTTTCCAGGCGCAGGTTGAAACGCTTGATCACCGGTTTGTCGGCGCTCATGCCGGAGTCTTGCTGATAGGTCACCGGTGCCAGTTTGCGGAACACCGTCTGGTCATCGCCGAACACCAGCTTGTGGCCGCTGGCACTGTGCTGGAAGTGAAAGTGGATGCCTTCTTCTTCGCACAGGCGCTGGATGAAATGCAGGTCGGACTCGTCGTACTGCACGCAGTACACACGCTCGGGGTAGATCGCGCCCAGCTGGAAACTGTAGGCGTCGGACAGAATGCCGCGGGCTTCGAGGACCTGGGCGATGATTTTCGGCACGCTCAGCTGCTGGAAGATCTGCTGGTCATGGTTGTGGCGCAGGTAGTTGAGCTGCGGCGTCAGGCTGATGCTGTAGCGCGTCAGGCTTTTGCCCGAATCGCCTTGGGCGATGCGGTAGACCAGGCCATGAATGACGCCTTCGCCGGTAGCGCCGAAGGTCAGGCAGGCAGGTTTGTGCAGCAGCTCTTCAAGCTTCAGGTCGGGACGGGAACTGACCAGTTCGATGTCAAAACAGAACGGCTGATTGAGGGCTTCACGGCCAACGAAACTGAGCACCTGAAGGTCAGTGGAAACACCTTCGAGGGTGAGAGAAATATGGGTAGCGTTAGCATCCAGCATGCCTTTGATTCCGTCCTTTGAAAAACCAGGCGGCGATGGTGCAGGATTAAACCTGCTGGTTCAAGGCGAAAATGGACTAGACGCGGGCTGTGGCAGGTATGGGGAAAACCCCTATTTACAGGGTTCAGGCCAATGAATTCAGGGGGGCGGTAAGCTGTGCGAGGTTGTTAAGCGCTATGGGTAACTTATCGGTGGGCAGGAGTCGGCAGTCATTTTCAGACTAAAGTCGCCTGTGTCAGCTAGCAGCCATCTGCCACTATTGGCAATCACCCCCGTAACTTTTTACTTCATTGCGGCGAACCCTTTCGCTGGATGAACGCTATTTGTGTTGGCTGATTGTCCTGTCGCAAAGATGCACTGTTGGAGCTTTTTTTCATGCGTCCCCCGTTTCCCCTCATCACTCCGTGCCCGGCTCTGGGTTTCGGCGCTTTAGTCCTGTGCGCAGGTTTTACCGCGCACTCCCAGGCCAGCGGTTTTATCG
>NZ_JBFTLU010000434.1:0-4898 GCF_056396605.1 Pseudomonas sp. 05T35 | reverse complement strand
GATCCGCTGTGTACAGGGCTTCTCCGCTGGTGGCGAGATCGGCACCATCACCAGTTTCATCTCCGAGTACGCCGGGCCCGGGCGACGCGGATTTGCGACGTGTTGGTTGATGGTGACGGCGGTACTCGGCCTGTTGCTGGGTGGTGCGGTGGCCAACGGCATGACCTGGGTGATGGGGGCTGACCTGATGCAAGCCTGGGGCTGGCGTATCCCGTTTCTGATCGCGGCGCCGCTGGGCCTGATCTCGATGTACATCCGCCTGAAGCTCGAAGACAGTCCCGAGTTCCTCGCGCTGCAGCGCGCGGGGGAAACCTCCAAAGCCCCTCTGCGAGAAGTCTGGCAGTGGAAAAGGGCAATTGCCCTGGTGTTCTTCATCATTACCCTGCACAGCTCGATCTTCTATCTGGTGCTGACCTTCGCCTCGACCTACATGTCGAGCATTCTCAAGTTCGACAGCGGTACGACCTTGCTCTACGTCTTCGTTGCCAGCCTCTCGTCCGCAGTGGTCATGCCGTTCGGCGGCGCGTTCACCGATAAATACGGGCGCAAACCGTTTTTGTTGGTGATCGGCACCCTGGCCACTCTGGCGATGTACTGGCTGTTCAAATCGGCACCCACGGCGACGCCAGCTTCGTTTATCTATCCGTTGATGGCGGTGGCAATCCTGTTCGGCCTGTATGCCTCGTCGACTTACGCATTGATGAGTGAGTTGTTGCCAACGCGAATCCGCTCCACGGGCATCGCGGTGGCGTACAACATTCCGGTGGCGGTATTTGGCGGTAGCGCACCGTTGATTTCCACCTGGCTGATCAAGGTAACCGGCGACATTACCTCGCCCTGGTACTTTTACATCGGCACGGGCGTGGTGTCGCTGATCGCGTTGGTGCTACTACGCAAGGAGGATTTTGTCGCCTGCGCAAGTCCCGCCGAGAAACCGAATGTTGGGCGAGCCGATCTGGCATTGGCGCCCACGCCTTGAACAGGTAAGTGAAAGACAAAGCCCCAGATGCAACAAAGCCCGCACAAGACGCAATGCTGTTCACTTAAGGAAGTCTGGAGGCCTGAGAAGTATCTGTGGCGAGGGCTGCGTAGCAGGCCCAATTCAGGGCCGCTTCGCGCCCCAGCGGGAGCAAGCTCCCTCGCCACAACTGCGGTTGAGCCTGAAACATCGGCTTAAGTGAACAGCATTGCGTCTTGTACGGGCTTTGTTGATGTTTGAGGGTGTAGAGGGTACGCACAAGATGGGCGAACCAGAATTCATTGACTCTCTGGCACAGATTGCCGCGCTCGTAACACCACGATCCCCGGGGTCTTCGCGATGTAGTCCTTGAAGGGAGAGTCTACGACTTCCCGGTTCTTTTTCTTCGAAGAGGCATTACGCAGCACGGGTCCTTCGTCCTTGTTGATAAAGAACCCGGTATGGGTAACGTCCAGGCCGGCGAGTTGGGTGTAGATGCCAACGTAATCGCCAGTCTGCAAACGGCTGATCACATGGTCGTTAACAAACGCGCTGGGGATATAGGTAATCGTGCGCTCGGTCATGGGTACGCCCGGCAAGTAGGCGCTGCCATCGGCTTTTCGATTGAGGCGCTTAACCACGGTTACCGCATGAGGGCTGATTTGCGCGGTGACGTCGTCGGCCAGCTTTTGCTCGGCCTGCGACCAGTCGGTGAAGAAGTGCCGGCGATGCAGGTAATCGAGATTGCCGTTCACATAACGCGTCTGGATGAGGTTCTTGAAGAAGTCCGCTTCATTGTTGGACTTCCTCAGCGCTTCGACGTAATCCAGATAGGTGAAACAGTCCAGGCCCCTGAAGTCGACGACCAATGCTTCCGGCGTGGTAGCAGAGCCCTGCAACCTGTTCGCGGAGTAGGGCCGTCCCAAAAACTCCCGTGAAATCAGATTGTTCATCTGCCCTATATCATCGGGGGGGATCGCTGAGCGTTCTTTGAGCAGGGCATCCAGTTTGCTGGCGGTATAACCATCCATGTTCAGCGGGGTGTGTCCATTTGCGGACGTTACGTTCTCCACTGCTTTTGTATTGCCGACGGGCAGCCCGGTCCCGCACGCTGTCAGCATGGATGCCAAAAGAAATACAGCTGACCTGCGCATTCGAGTTTCCATCGTTTTCGGCTGTTACGTCGTAAATGGTAATGTTTATTGATAGGTCTGTGGGGATTTTGAGACTGCCGGGGAAAGTTCAAAGCATTTTTTTCGGGAAATACCGACTGGGTACTTCGCCCAGTACTCGACGGAAAACACTGGTGAAGGCACTCGGGCTGCTATAGCCCAGATCAGTTGCCACCCGCGTAATTGCCTCTCCGTTACCCAAACGCACCACGGCCGCCAACAGACATGCCTGCTGACGCCATTCGACAAAACTGATACCGGTTTGTTGGCGAAACAGCCGGGTAAATGTGCGGCGGCTCATCCCGACCTGCCGGGTCATATCATCAATTCCGGTTTCCAGCGACGGTTGTTCCAGCAGCTTTCGACAGATATGCGCCAGCCTTGGTTCGCTCGGCAGCGGTGCATTGAGCGATAAGGGCGACATGCCGGCTATTTCGTGAAGCAGCAAGGTCATCAAATGGCCATCCAGATGCTCCTTGGCATACAGTGCCGGAACGTCCATGGCCMGGATCAGCAGTTGTTTGAGCAATGCCGAGACGCCGAATACCTGGCAGTGAGCAGGCAGACTGAGCCGAGCGACGGCGCGGTTACGGATGTAGGTATTAAGCATGGTCACCGGTCCGCTCATGTTCATCTCATGGGGGACGCCCGCCGGTACCCAGATAGCTCTTTGTGGGGGAACGACCCAGTTGCCCTGGCGAGTGAATACCGTGATGACGCCACAGGCGGCGTAGGCAAACTGGCCACGTCGGTGCGTATGCAGCGCAAAGTGTTGGCCATCCAGATAGTTATTGGCCGTGACTACTGCATCGCGGGGAGTGTTTTCGTAGGGATCTATTTCAGTTTCGCGCATGGCCCGAATTTAATGATTTATGACCTGATAGTGCAAGCGAGCCATTGCCCCTGTTGCGCATAGTGGCGTCGCGGTTGGGGCATACAGCCACTGGCCCGGCATACTGGAAATAGAACTTCATGCAGAAAAAACACCTGATCCTGGCCGTGTTGGTGACGGCTGTCTGGGGTCTGAACTTTCCCATCACCAAACTGGGTCTGGCGGCTATTGATCCACTGCTGCTGACGGCTCTTCGCTTTACGCTGGCGGCGTTGCCGTGGGTGTTTTTTGTCCGGCGGCCGTCGATCTCCATGGGGTGGTTGGCCGCCTACGGATTGATTTTCGGGGTCGCGATGTGGGCGTTGATCAACCTGGGCATCGAACTGGGTGTGCCACCAGGGACCGCAGCTCTGTTGATTCAGTTCAGTGCATTTTTTACCTTGGGTTGGGGGGTGTTGCTGTTTCGCGAGCAATTGAGCCTTGGACAGACTCTTGGGGTGGGGCTCGCAGCGCTGGGTTTGATCAGCATTATTTTCAGCAGCCCGGGCCATGCAACGACAGTGGGTTATGGCTTGCTGCTGGTGAGTGCATTTAGCTGGAGTGTCGGCAACATCATCATCAAACAGTCAAAGGTCCGGGAAATGTTTGCCTTTGTGGTATGGGCCAGCCTGTTCCCGCCGATCCCCTTACTGGCGCTCACCTGGCTGGCGCACGGTTCCGCTCCGTTTACGTCCCTGGTCGCACACCTTGAATGGGTGTCAGTGTTCTCGCTGTTGTTTCAAGTCTACGCGGCGACACATTTCTGTTATTGGGGCTGGAATCTACTGCTGCGAGAGTACCCGGTTTCGAGGGTGGCACCGCTGTCTTTACTGATACCGGTATTTGGCGTCGCAGGCTCGATGCTGATGCTTGGGCATCGGGTTGATTTCAACGAAGGGATTTCGATTGCGTTGATTCTATCGGCGCTTGCAGTGGGGTTGATGAAGGGGCGCGAGCGGGTGCGGATTGCGCAGGCTGGGCAATAGACGCGAGGGAACTGGCGATGTTGAAATCTGATTGCGGGAGATGAAAAGCCTTTTGCTCGAGCCTTGGACACAACACTGCCCMCATTGCGAGCAAGCCTCGTTTCTAGGGGAGGGGAAGTAGTTTTCCAAATCCCAGACGCAACAAAGCCCGAACTTGGCGGGCTCTGTTGATGTTTCGTTTGGCGCCTGGGGCATTTGAACTTGTCTCTGAAGCCCAAAATTTCATTGATGCTCAGGGGGTGTCGTTCGTTGAGATAAATGCCCCGACGCCAAGGCGGAGGTCGTAGGCCGGTACCTGGCGAACAAGTCCGTGTGCGGACTGGAGTGAACCGTGATAAACAAACGGCACGACTTACATCTCTGAGGGCTACCCAGAGATAACGCTTCGACTTAGAACACACAGCACGACACGGAAGATTTATCTACAAGGAGCAGGATGCATGTTGAAACCCATTATTCCCTTGGTCTTGGCAGCGGCCGTTTGTAGCGCGCAGGCGGATGTTCAGGTTCAGCTATCGCCGATGCCCGAGCAGTTGAAGAGTCTGAAGCCTGTCGCGGTTGCGGAGAGCAACTTAGAGGAGCGGAAGCGGCTCGACCGAATCGACTCAATAGTCCAGCGCTTCAATCTGAAGAAGGACGAGAAGTTTATTTACTCGGGTAACAAAACACCCAACCCATCCTTGGGGCTTTTGGATGTCGTCTATAAAGTTTATCCAGAAGACGCGCAGTTGAAGGTGGTTAAACTCGACGTGCAAAAAGGATATGCGCGTATATATCCTGTTGACCCCGAGGATATCCAACCGTATACGAGTTTCGCAGCGAGCCCCCTAGATGCCAGGATTGCCAGCGATATCCTGAATCCCGGCGCATCAGCGACCCGATCCAAAGCATATTTCAAGGAGTGGTACGAC
>NZ_JBFTLU010000433.1:0-3832 GCF_056396605.1 Pseudomonas sp. 05T35 | reverse complement strand
CCATTGGCCAGGCAGCTACCACGGACATCGTGGCCTGAGTCGATGACTATGGGGGCAGCGCATCTGCGCTGCCCTTTGTCCTTGCCAGCACCGCTGCGGTAGGCGAGGCTGCATAGGCTACAACCTGGAACGAAGCACCTTATGACCCATAACGCCTTTACCTACAGGGCAATGGCCTGGCTGATCGCCACGCTGATGATGTTTTCTGGAGATGTAGTCATGGCAAGCAGCCTGAGATTAGCGGACCCGTCGGAACTGGCCGGGCAATGGCAGGTTTACCTGACGGCACAGCCGCAGAACACCTGTTCACTGGAACTTGTGCAAAATCAAACATTGGCGGGCGATATTCAATGCCTCGCCGGTTGGCTGAGTGAAACACCCGTTGGTTGGTTCCCGGAACCCGACGGTATATCGCTGACCGGTAAAGAAGGTTCAAGAATTATTCATCTTGGCCGACAGCAGGAGGGGCGCTACGAAAGTACCAAACACTCTGATCCGCAGATTGTCCTGCAACGCGCTCCAAACTAAGAGCACCAGGGTAAGTCGAGTCTTTTCCAATAATGGAAATAACGACTCCCTCACAGTTTTTTTGCTGGCCGGTAAATAACCTGAACTCTATATCGTCATGACATAGAGTTCGTTCGCCTGTCAGTTGCACTATTAAAAGCATGCCCCCGCCAGAGTGGGGTGGCAGTTTATTGGAACCGTGTCGAACTACCGCGCGGGCTATCAGCTCAGGGAAGATCAATGAGAATGGCGAAGACCACTCCCACTGCACCGCTATTGAAGGCGCTGGGCGACTATAAAAGTATTCTGATCAGCGTCGGTTGTTTCACCGCATTGATTAACGTACTGATGTTAGTGCCGTCGATTTACATGCTCCAGGTCTATGACCGGGTACTCTCCTCGCAGAATGAAACCACGCTGGTCATGCTGTCGCTGATGGTGGTGGGCTTTTTCGCGTTTATCGGTTTGCTGGAGACCGTGCGCAGCTTCATCGTGATTCGCATCGGCAGCCAACTGGAGCGACATTTCAATCTGCGGGTCTATCAGGCCGCGTTCGAGCGCAATCTGTTCAAGGGTGAGGGCAACGCCGGCCAATCGTTGGGCGATCTGACCCACATTCGCCAGTTCGTCACGGGACCTGCGCTGTTCGCGTTCTTCGATGCACCGTGGTTTCCGGTCTACCTGTTCGTGATCTATCTGTTCAACGTCTGGCTTGGGGTGTTCGCTACCGTCGGCGCGGTGCTGTTGATCGGTCTGGCGTTCCTCAACGAGGCGATCACCAAAAAGCCCTTGGGTGAAGCCAGCGGTTATTCGCAACGGTCCACGCAACTGGCCACCAGTCATTTGCACAACKCCGAGACCATCCAGGCGATGGGCATGCTCGGGGCGTTGCGCAAACGCTGGTTCCAGGTGCATTCACGTTTTCTCGGCTTGCAGAACCAGGCCAGCGATACCGGTGCGGTCATCAGTTCCTTGAGCAAGACCCTGCGTCTGTGCCTGCAATCACTGGTGCTGGGGTTGGGCGCCTTGCTGGTGATCAAGGGCGAGATGACCGCCGGGATGATGATCGCCGGTTCCATCCTGATGGGCCGGGTGCTGAGTCCGATCGATCAGTTGATTGCTGTCTGGAAGCAATGGAGCGGGGCGAAGCTGGCCTACCGGCGGCTGGACGCTTTGCTGCAAGAGTTCCCACCCAATGAAGACGCCATGGAGTTGCCCGCGCCCAAGGGCCAGGTGACCTTCGAACAGGTCAGCGCCGGCCCGCCGGGCAAGCGCGCGGCGACCTTGCACATGGTGAATTTCAACCTTGGGGCCGGCGAGGTGCTGGGTGTGCTTGGTGCGTCCGGCTCCGGCAAGTCGACCCTGGCGCGAGTGCTGGTGGGCGTCTGGCCAACCCTTGCCGGGACCGTGCGGCTGGATGGTGCGGACATCCATCGCTGGAACCGCGACGACCTCGGTCCCTACATCGGCTATCTGCCACAGGACATCGAACTGTTCAGCGGCAGCGTCGCCGAGAACATTGCGCGCTTTCGCCAAGCCGACCCGCAGAAGGTGGTCGAGGCCGCGCAGCAGGCTGGTGTGCACGAGATGATCCTGCGCCTGCCGCAGGGCTACGACACCGTGCTGGGCGAGGATGGCAGCGGTTTGTCTGGCGGTCAGAAACAGCGCGTGGCCCTGGCTCGAGCCCTGTATGGCAAGCCGAGCCTGGTGGTGCTCGATGAGCCGAACTCGAACCTCGACACCGTTGGCGAGGCCGCATTGGCCAGTGCCATCGCGCAGATGAAAGCCCAGGGCACCAGCGTGATTCTGGTGACCCACCGTTCCTCGRCGCTGGCCCAGGCCGACAAGTTGCTGGTGCTTAACGAAGGTCGCCTGCAAGCCTTCGGGCCGAGTCAGGAAGTGCTCAAGGCGCTGTCTGGCGCACAGCAGTCTGGCGCACAACAGGAACAGCCACGGGAAAAAACCGCCGCAGCACCGGCCGGGCTCAGCATGAGCCGCCAGTATCAGGCCCCGACCAAGAGCAGTGGTGTATGAGCAAGGACAGCGGCATGACAATCGAACAAGGTTACGCACCCGAGCGCCCTGAGCGCGACGCCGGTTATTTTGCCCGCCTGGGCTGGATGCTCGCCGTGGTCGGCGCCGGCAGCTTTTTTCTCTGGGCCAGCCTGGCGCCTCTCGATCAGGGGATCCCGGTGCAGGGCACAGTGGTGGTGTCCGGTAAGCGCAAGGCCGTGCAATCGATGAGTGGCGGGGTGCTCAGCCGGATTCTGGTGCGTGAAGGCGAGGCGGTGAAGCAAGGCCAGCCATTGTTTCGCCTCGACCAGACGCAGGTCGAAGCCGATGTGCAATCCCTGCAAGCCCAGTACCGCATGGCCTGGGCCAGCCTGGCGCGTTGGCAAAGCGAGCGTGACAATCTCAAGCAGGTGAGTTTCCCGGCCGAGCTGAGCAACGACCCCGACCCGCGTCTGGCGTTGGTGCTGGAAGGTCAGCGGCAACTGTTCAGCAGCCGCCGCGAAGCGTTTGATCGTGAGCAGGCCGGGATGCGCGCCAACATCGAAGGTGCCAACGCACAACTGGCCGGGATGCGTCGGGCGCGCACTGACCTGACCGCGCAGGCCGAATCCCTGCGCCAGCAACTGACCAACCTGCAACCCTTGGCGGACAACGGCTACATCCCGCGCAACCGGCTGATGGAGTTCCAGCGTCAGCTCTCGCAAGTCCAACAACAGCTGGCGCAGAACAGCGGCGAAAGCGGGCGAGTGGAGCAGGGCATTCTTGAAACGCGCTTGAAGCTGCAACAGCACAGCGAGGAATACCAGAAAGAGGTACGCAGCCAGTTGGCAGACGCGCAGCTCAAGAGCCTGACCCTGGAGCAGCAACTGACCTCGGCCGGTTTTAATCTGCAACAGAGTGAAATCGTCGCGCCAGCCRACGGCATCGCCGTCAACCTCGGTGTGCACACCGAAGGCGCGGTGATTCGCCCGGGCGAAACCTTGCTGGAAATCGTGCCCCAAGGTACGCGTCTGGAGGTCGAGGGTCACTTGCCGGTGAATCTGATCGATAAGGTTGGTAGCCACTTGCCGGTGGACATCCTGTTCACTGCCTTCAACCAGAGCAAGACACCGCGGGTGCCGGGCGAAGTCAGCCTGATTTCCGCCGACCAGATGGTCGACGAGAAAACCGGCGTGCCGTACTACGTACTGCGCAGCAGCGTCAGCGATGTCGCCATGGAAAAACTCAACGGTCTGGTGATCAAGCCGGGCATGCCGGCCGAGATGTTCGTGCGCACCGGCGAACGCTCACTCCTCAACTATCTGTTCAAACC
>NZ_JBFTLU010000432.1:0-6523 GCF_056396605.1 Pseudomonas sp. 05T35 | reverse complement strand
TCCTTGGGTTAATCACCTGGTGGCTTGCGCGAGCGGCTTGTCGATGACTACGGGGTTGGTGGCCAGTGACGATACCTTGCTGCTTGCCCCTATCGAGCAAGATGCCGCGCTGAAAACCCTGGGCAATCTGTTACAGGCCTGGCAATCAGGTATGCGCCAGCCATTGCCCGTAGCGGTAAAAACGGCTTTCGCCTGGCTGGGGCAGACTGATCCGCTCAAAGCCGAGGCTGCCGCTCGCAAGGCCTATGAGGGCGACGGTCAGACCACCGATGGTGAGCGCCGCGAAAGTCCTGCACTGGCTCGCCAGTTTGCCGATTACAACGCCTTGATTGCCGACGAAACCTTTGTCGATTGGTGTGACGCGCTCTACCGTCCGCTGTTCGAAGCCCCTTGGCGTTCATTGACCAGTGAGGAGTCGCACTCATGACGGCGAAAGTCCCTCTGGCATTAGCCTTCCCGCTTCGCGGTAGTCAACTGATCGAAGCCAGTGCCGGCACCGGTAAGACGTTCACTATTTCCGCCCTCTATCTGCGCCTGGTGCTTGGTCACGGTGACGAGTCTGCCGGTTTTGGTCGTGAACTCCTGYCACCGCAAATCCTCGTGGTGACCTTTACTGATGCCGCGACCAAGGAGTTGCGTGAACGGATCCGTACACGTCTTGCCGAGGCCGCGCGGTTTTTCCGCGACGAAACGCCAGCGCCCGATAGCCTGATTGCCGAGTTACGGGGGCAGTTCAGTCCCGAACAGTGGTCCGGCTGTGCGAACCGTTTGGACATCGCCGCACAGTGGATGGATGAGGCGGCAGTTTCGACGATTCACAGTTGGTGCCAACGGATGCTGCGCGAGCACGCGTTTGACAGTGGCAGTCTGTTCACCCAAACCCTTGAAGTAGATCACAGCGATTTGCTCGGTGAAGTTCTGCGCGATTACTGGCGACTGTTTTGCTACCCGATGCAAGGTGATGCGCTGAACTGGGTTCGCAGCCATTGGGGCGGCCCGGCTGCCTTGTTGCCACGGGTACGCGGGTTGTTTGCCAGTGAGCGTGATAGCGCTGAAGGGAAAGAGCCTGCCGAGCTGATCACGGAGTGCCTGCAAGCTCGACGTGATGCGTTGCTGGAGCTCAAGGCGCCTTGGCGACAATGGGCGCAGGAGTTGCGTGAGATCTGTCTGCAAGGCGTCGCCAGCAAGTCTGTCGACGGGCGCAAGATGCAAGCGCGTTACTTCGAGCCCTGGTTCGAGAAAATCAGCGCCTGGGCCGAGGATGACAGCCTTGAACAACTGGATATCGGCACCGGCTTCAATCGTTTGACACCCGATGGCATGGCTGAGGCCTGGAAAGGTCAGGCTCCATGTCACCCCGGCCTGGACGCYATGCCCGGCCTGAAAGCCAGTCTCGATGCATTGCCGACTCCGGATGCCGCAGTCCTGAAACATGCCRCACAGTGGGTGGGGGCGCGTTTTGAAGAAGAGAAACGTCGGCGTGCTGAAATGGGTTTCGACGACATGTTGCTCAGGCTCGATGCTGCATTACGAGCCGAGGGTGGCGAGCGTCTGGCGACGTTGATCCGCGAGCAGTTTCCCGTCGCGTTGATCGACGAATTCCAGGACACCGACCCGGTACAGTACCGGATCTTCGAGAGCATCTATCGCATCGAAGATAACAGTCCGGAATGTGGGCTGTTTCTGATCGGCGACCCTAAACAGGCGATCTATGCCTTCCGTGGCGCCGATATCTATACCTACTTGCGCGCGCGCCAGGCAACGACTGGTCGCTTGCATACCCTGGGCACCAACTTCCGTTCCAGTCACGGGATGGTTGATGCGGTGAACCACGTGTTCCAGCGTGCAGAAGTCCGTGAGCAGGGGCGTGGAGCGTTTCTGTTTCGCGAAAAAAACGGCGAAAACCCGGTTCCATTTCTGCCAGTCGAATCTCAAGGCCGCAAAGAGTCTTTGCAGATCAACGGTCAGGCCGTCCCCGCGCTGAATATCTGGCAACTGTCCAGCGAGCAACCATTGTCCGGTGTTGTGTACAGACAGCAACTGGCTGCGGCTTGCGCCAGTGAAATTACGGCGTTGCTCAATGGCGGTCAGCAGGGGCGTGTGGGTTTTGTCCGGGGGGCAGAGGATCTACAGGGGTTGCTACCGGCGGATATCGCGATTCTGGTGCGCGATGGTAAAGAGGCCCAGGCAGTACGTAACGAGTTGTCCGCGCGAGGCGTGCGCAGTGTTTATCTATCGGACAAGGACTCGGTGTTTGCGGCCCAGGAGGCTCACGACCTGTTGAGTTGGCTAAAGGCCTGCGCCGAGCCGGATGTCGAGCGACCACTGCGTGCAGCGCTGGCCAGCATCACCTTGAACCTGTCCCTGACAGAACTGGAGCGCTTGAACCAGGATGAGCTGGCCTGGGAGAAGCGCGTCATGCAGTTTCGCGAGTATCGGGTGATCTGGCGCAGTCAGGGAATCCTGCCAATGCTGCGCCGGTTGCTGCATGATTTCGACCTGCCTCAGGCCTTGATTGCCCGAAGCGATGGTGAGCGGGTACTGACCAACCTGCTGCATCTCTCGGAGTTGTTGCAACAAGCTGCCACCGAGCTCGATGGCGAGCAAGCCCTGATTCGTCATTTGTCTGAGCATCTGGCGTTGTCCGGGCAGGCCGGCGAAGAGCAGATTCTGTTGAGTATCCGTTGGTTTTTCTGCCGTTCATCTGTTCGGCAAAACCGGTGGACGGCAGTCGCTTGCCGATGCACTACCACGACGCGAACGGGCAAGCCCAGATAACGTTGAGCCCAACCCCTGAGTTGATTGCCCTGGCGGACGATGAGCGCCTGGCTGAAGACTTGCGTCTGCTCTATGTGGCCTCGACCCGAGCCCAGCATGCTTGCTGGCTGGGTGTCACCGACCTCAAACGCGGTAATAACAACAGCTCGGTGCTGCACCTGTCGGCATTGGGCTATCTGCTGGGTGGCGGCGAAAAACTGGCCGAATCGACGGCGCTGAAGCGTTGGCTGGAAGACTTGCAGCAAAACTGCAGCGCATTGAGCTATGGCGAGATGCCTGAAGCCACAACCGAACGTTTTCTCCCGCCACGCAATGAGGCAACGTTGCTCGCACCACTGATACCGAAGCGCAAGGCGGCCGAGAACTGGTGGATCGCCTCCTACAGTGCGTTGCGCATAGGCGATAGCCTTAGCGCCGGCAACGACGAGGCGCCGGAAAGCCCGCAAGCGCAAAAGCTTTTCGACGACGAGCGACTTGATCCCGAGGCGCCACGCGAAGTGCTCGCCAGCGGTGGTGATATCCACCGCTTCCCACGCGGGCCGAATCCCGGGACTTTTCTCCATGGATTATTGGAGTGGGCGGGCGACGAAGGTTTCGCCGCAGACCCGAAATCCATCGAAAACGCCATTGCGCGCCGCTGCAACCGCCGTGGCTGGGAGGGCTGGATAAATACCCTAAGCGACTGGCTGCAGCATTTGTTACAAGCGCCATTACGCATCGGAGCCGAGCAACCACCCGTGGTGTTCGAGCAACTGACCGAGTACCGGGTCGAGATGGAGTTCTGGTTTGCCAGCCATAAAGTCGATGTATTGAAGCTCGACGAGCTGGTGCGCCAATTCACCCATGCCGGCGCTTCTCGTGTCGTTGCCGAGCCCGTACTGCTGAATGGCATGTTCAAAGGCTTTATCGACCTGACGTTCGAGCACGCGGGGCGTTACTACGTTGCGGATTACAAGTCCAACTGGCTCGGTGCTGACGATTCGGCCTATACCGAGCAGGCCATGGAACAGTCGATGCTCGATCATCGCTACGACCTGCAATATGTGTTGTATCTACTGGCGCTGCATCGCCAACTAAAGGCACGACTCGCTGATTACGATTACGATCGGCACATGGGCGGCGCCTTGTACCTGTTCCTGCGGGGCACTCGGGGCCCCAGCCAAGGCGTGTATTTCACCCGTCCGCCACGGGAGTTGATCGAGCGTCTGGACCGGCTGTTCCAGGGAAAACCAGAACCCAAGCCTGAACCGGCCTGGGAGCAGGGTGTATTGCTATGAGCCGTTCCTTTGCTGATTTGTTACCCACGCCGTTGACGGCCGAGAGCCTTGCGCAACTGACGCCGCTGAGCCGCGCCGATGACCTGCTGCTGTTACTCGAGCGCTGGGTCGAGCGTGGCTGGCTTCGGGCGCTGGACAAAGCCTTTGTCGCCTTCCTCCACGAACTGGCACCTGATGGCGATCCGCTGGTGTTGCTGGCGGCAGCCTTGACCAGCCATCAACTGGGACACGGGCACGTGTGTCTTGATCTGTTCGAGACGCTCAAGGAACCGGACTTCGCGCTTTCCCTGCCACCGGAAGGCGATCTGCAGACCGGAACCCTGTTGTTGCCATCGCAATTGCTTGAAGCATTGGAGGGAGCGCACTGGTGCAAGGTCCTGGCGTCCAGCAGCCTTGTGGCGCTGGCTGCCGATGGGCGTGACGAAACACAGCAGCGCCCATTGGTTTTGTCCGGCAAGCGACTGTATTTACGCCGTTACTGGACGTACGAACGGCGCATCGACAATGCACTGCGCCAACGACTTATCGTCCATGAACCAACACCTGATGACCTGTCCGAACGCCTGAGTGGCCTGTTTGGCCTGGCCAGTTCCAGCACGCAGATCGATTGGCAAAAACTCGCCTGTGCCCTGGCCACTCGCGGTGCATTCAGCATTGTTACGGGGGGGCCGGGAACCGGTAAAACCACCACGGTTGTGCGTTTGCTGGCCTTGCTCCAGGCGCCAGCCGTGGAGGCGGGCAAGCCACTGCGGATTCGACTTGCCGCCCCCACGGGCAAGGCCGCCGCGCGGCTGACAGAGTCCATCAGCCAGCAAGTTCGCACACTGCAGGTCGCCGAGAGCGTCAGGGACAAAATCCCCTCTGACGTGACCACGGTCCACCGTCTGCTCGGCAGCCGGCCGGGAACCCGGCATTTCCGCCATCACGCCGGCAATCGCCTGCCGTTGGATGTGCTGGTGGTCGACGAAGCCTCGATGATCGATCTGGAGATGATGGCCAACCTGCTTGATGCATTACCGACGCATGCCCGGTTGGTCTTGCTTGGTGACAAGGATCAGTTGGCGTCGGTGGAGGCCGGGGCCGTACTCGGTGATCTGTGCCGCGATGCCGAGGCCGGTTGGTACAGTCCGCAGACCCGTGACTGGCTGGAGGCCGTCAGTGGTGAAAAACTCGGTTCCAGTGGCCTGCAGGAAGATACCGACGCCAGTCACCCGCTGGCCCAGCAGGTCGTGATGCTGCGTCATTCGCGGCGATTTGGCGAAGGCAGCGGCATTGGTCAACTGGCGCGCCGGGTCAATCAGCAACAGGCCGATGAGGCCCGCAAGCTGCTGGCTGCCCGCAGTCATGCCGATCTTTTTTCGCTGGCTCTCAAGGGAGAGCAGGACAGGGCGCTGGAGCGGCTATTGCTCGAAGGCCAGGGCGAAGGTCCGCAGGGATATCGACATTACCTGAGTCTTTTGCGCAACCAGCGTCCGTCCTTCAACTCACTTCCCGACGATCCGTGCTGGGTCGAGTGGGCGCGCAATGTCTTGCAAGCCTTCGACGCTTTCCAGTTGCTGTGCGCCGTGCGCAAGGGACCATGGGGTGTCGAGGGGTTGAATCAGCGGATTACCGGTGCGTTGCTCAAGGCGCGGCTGATCGACAGTGATCAGCAGTGGTACGAAGGGCGTCCGGTGCTGATGACGCGCAACGATTATGGCCTGGGCTTGATGAACGGCGACATCGGTATCGCGCTCAAATTGCCTGAGCGCGATGGCCTGGAGGGCGGACGCCAAGTGTTGCGCGTCGCATTTGCGCGTAACGATGGTCAGGGCGGTGTGAGGTTTGTTCTGCCCAGCCGACTCAATGACGTGGAAACCGTCTACGCCATGACCGTGCACAAATCCCAAGGCTCTGAATTCGCCCATACGGCGTTGATCCTGCCCGATGCGCTGAACCCGGTGCTGACCAAGGAGCTGATCTACACCGGAATCACTCGCGCCAAGKACTGGTTTAGCCTGATCGAACCACGGACCGGGATTTTCGAAGAGGCCGTACGACGCAAGGTCAAGCGCTTGAGCGGGTTGATGCTGGAATTGGGATGAGCGGGTGCAGTGCGGTGGCGAGAGGATTTGACCTTTCGCCACCAAGACCTGGTCTGCTCCGAGGTCTACTCCGCTGCCAGCGCCATTTCGGTCTGGGCGGTCAGGCCCATGAAGCGGCGGACACGTTCGCCGGTCTGCTTGTTGCGTATGGCATACGGGCTGGCATCCAGCTGAATATTCCCGTTTTCCATGAAAATCACCCGATCGGAAATTGACATCGCGAAGTCCATCTCGTGGGTCACGATCAGCATGGTCATACCTTCTTTGGCCAAATCGCGGATCACGTTCAATACATCACCCACCAGTTCCGGATCGAGGGCCGAAGTCGGTTCGTCGAACAGCATGATCTTCGGTTCCATGGCCAATGCCCGGGCAATCGCTACC
>NZ_JBFTLU010000431.1:0-3880 GCF_056396605.1 Pseudomonas sp. 05T35 | reverse complement strand
CGTTAACTGCGGCTAATCGCTTCAGGCTTTTGTTTCGCCCATAAAAAACCCCGTCACATGGACGGGGTTTTTTTAGTGCGCCAGAAAATTACTCTGGGCGAACTTGTGCAGCATGCATACCCTTTTGGCCTTTCTCAGCCACGAAGGAAACGGTTTGGCCTTCTTTCAGGCTTTTGAAACCGTCGCTTTCGATAGCTTTGAAGTGTACGAACAGGTCGTCACCGCCACCTTGAGGAGTGATGAAGCCGAAGCCTTTTTCATCGTTGAACCATTTAACGGTGCCGGTTTGGCGATTAGACATGGTGTATCTCCAAGAAACATATATTTTCAGTAGTGCTGTGCTGCTCAGGCCAACTGGGCACACCGGAGTATCATAGTCGAAATGTTCGATTTGGGAGCCCCCCGGACGTGCTGTTTGCCTTCGTATCGCCTGTTCTTTGTCGCTGTGTATGGCTGGAAGCCCCGGTTTAAAAGGCTTGTAGCCAAATACATGGCCTGTAAAAAAAGCTGTAAAAGCTGCGTAATTTGTCTGAAATAGTGGCTTTTCAGCTGTTTTCTACTCGCCAGGGCCGGTGTTTTTAGCCCTGCAGCAGCTTATTTCTTGACTCTGCATTCCTGAATGGCGTCCAGCGCCTTGGTGCGCAGCTCTGCGCTCGGCTGTTTTGTCTTGCTCATCAGCTCGCTGATTTCGGCCGTTGTAAACTTCTCGTTGAGCTTGTCCGCGCCACAGGCGCAATGCAATTCGGCGGACTTCTGGTCGACGCTCTGGCTGGCGGCGGAAACGCAATCCTTCATATAGCTTTCGCGAACCCCGGCAGGCCAGGCAGCCTGCGCGCTAAGCGGGAGCAGCATAATCAGTGGGGAGGCAAGGGCGATAAGGCGGATAAGACGCATAGCTGGAACTCCTTGAGGTCGATAATGTGTGGCGATTCTCAGCCTATTTGAGGTGGGCCGTACATCTCAAGTTCACTTTTTGATGCAAAAGCCCTGAATTCGGCGTTGGCCAAACAAGGTCGCGGCGACGACCGTTCATCTGTGCTAGGATCCAGCGCTTGGGTATTTTCAGGCTCTGGATGACCTGTTCTCCAGTAGCGGCCAATACCCGAATAACCCTGATTTGATCTCCAGTCACTCTGGTTCGGTTCCCGGTTGGCCGCAAGGCTCCTGCCGCTGTAAGGCAGGCGTTCAATATTGAATGGCCTGGACTGAATCGCGTACTGGCTGCTCATCCCAACCCACGTGACCTTTGGTAGGGGTCACCACTAGGAGAGGAGGCGCCATGCCCACTATTACTCTTCCCGACGGCAGTCAACGTTCCTTCGATCATCCGGTTTCCGTAGCCGAGGTCGCCGCATCCATTGGTGCCGGTCTGGCCAAGGCCACCGTGGCCGGCAAGGTCAACGGCAAGCTGGTTGACGCCAGTGATGTCATCGACAGCGACGCGACCCTGCAAATCATCACGCCCAAGGATGAAGAGGGGGTGGAGATCATTCGCCACTCTTGCGCTCACCTGATTGGCCACGCGGTCAAGCAGCTGTACCCGACGGCGAAAATGGTGATCGGTCCGGTCATCGATGAAGGCTTCTATTACGACATCGCCTACGAGCGTCCTTTCACTCCGGACGACCTCGCGGCGATCGAACAGCGCATGCACCTGCTGATCGAAAAAGATTACGACGTCATCAAGAAAGTCACTCCGCGCGCCGAAGTGATCGACGTGTTCACCCGCCGTGGCGAAGACTACAAGCTGCGCCTGGTCGAAGACATGCCGAACGAACAGGCCATGGGCCTGTACTATCACGAAGAATACGTCGACATGTGCCGCGGTCCGCAYGTGCCGAACACCCGCTTCCTGAAATCCTTCAAGCTGACCAAGCTGTCCGGCGCCTACTGGCGCGGCGATGCCAAGAACGAGCAGTTGCAGCGCGTTTACGGCACCGCCTGGGCTGACAAGAAGCAACTGGCGGCCTACATCCAGCGTATCGAAGAAGCTGAAAAGCGCGACCATCGCAAGATCGGCAAGCGTCTCGGCCTGTTCCATACCCAGGAAGAAGCGCCGGGCATGGTTTTCTGGCACCCGAACGGCTGGACCCTGTACCAGGTACTCGAGCAGTACATGCGCCAGGTTCAGCGTGAAAACGGCTACCTGGAGATCAAGACTCCGCAAGTGGTTGACCGTAGCCTGTGGGAGAAATCCGGGCACTGGGCCAACTACGCCGAGAACATGTTCACCACGCAGTCGGAAAGCCGCGACTACGCGATCAAGCCAATGAACTGCCCTTGCCACGTGCAGGTGTTCAACCAGGGCTTGAAAAGCTAMCGTGAGCTGCCGATGCGTCTGGCCGAGTTCGGTGCTTGCCACCGTAATGAGCCGTCCGGTGCGCTGCACGGCATCATGCGTGTGCGTGGGTTCACCCAGGATGATGCGCACATCTTCTGTACTGAAGAGCAGATGCAGGCCGAATCCGCCGCGTTCATCAAGCTGACCATGGATGTCTACGCCGATTTCGGCTTTACCGACGTCGAAATGAAGCTGTCCACTCGTCCGGAAAAGCGCGTTGGCTCCGATGAGCTGTGGGATCGCGCAGAATCGGCGCTGGCCTCAGCCCTTGATAGTGCGGGCCTGCCGTACGATCTGCAGCCAGGCGAGGGTGCTTTCTACGGTCCGAAAATCGAGTTCTCGCTAAAAGATTGCCTCGGTCGTGTCTGGCAATGTGGTACCTTGCAGCTCGATTTTAACCTGCCGATCCGTCTGGGAGCCGAATACGTCTCCGAAGACAACAGTCGCAAGCACCCGGTAATGTTGCACCGGGCGATCCTGGGTTCCTTCGAGCGTTTCGTCGGGATTCTGATCGAGCATTACGAGGGCGCGTTCCCTGCGTGGCTGGCTCCGACTCAGGCAGTGATCATGAATATCACTGATAAACAGGCAGATTTTGCCGCTGAAGTTGAAAAAACTCTCAATCAAAGCGGTTTTCGTGCCAAGTCTGACTTGAGAAATGAAAAGATCGGCTTTAAAATCCGCGAGCATACTTTGCTCAAGGTTCCCTATCTCTTGGTTATTGGAGATCGGGAAGTCGAGATGCAGACTGTCGCTGTGCGTACTCGTGAAGGTGCTGACCTGGGCTCGATGCCCGTCGCCCAGTTCGCTGAGTTCCTCGCGCAAGCGGTTTCCCGGCGTGGTCGCCCAGATTCGGAGTAATTATTATTAAGCGTGAAATGAGACAAGATAAACGAGCTGCACCGAAAGCCCCGATCAACGAGAATATCTCGGCACGCGAGGTTCGGTTAATTGGCGCTGACGGCGAGCAGATTGGCATCGTCTCGATTGATGAAGCGCTTCGTATTGCTGAAGAAGCCAAGCTTGATCTGGTAGAAATCTCCGCAGACGCAGTCCCACCGGTTTGCCGTGTGATGGACTACGGCAAATCGATCTTCGAAAAGAAGAAGCAGATTGCTGCGGCGAAGAAAAACCAGAAGCAGATTCAGGTAAAAGAAATCAAGTTTCGTCCAGGGACGGAGGAAGGGGATTACCAGGTAAAACTGCGCAACCTGGTACGTTTCCTGAGTGACGGGGACAGGGCCAAGGTATCCTTGCGATTCCGCGGCCGTGAGATGGCCCACCAGGAGCTGGGGATGGAACTCCTCAAGCGGGTTGAAGGTGACCTGCTCGAGTACGGTTCGGTCGAACAGCATCCTAAGATGGAAGGACGCCAGCTGATCATGGTCATCGCCCCGAAAAAGAAGAAGTAATCAACAGGGCACGGCAGGCCTTGCGATTATGTTAATCAACTGAATGCGGAGTATCCGAACATGCCAAAGATGAAAACTAAAAGTGGTGCTGCTAAGCGGTTTCTGAAAACTGCTAACGGTATCAAGC
>NZ_JBFTLU010000430.1:0-3922 GCF_056396605.1 Pseudomonas sp. 05T35 | reverse complement strand
TCGCCGAGTCGGTATCGATAACGCTTGCAGCGAGCCGCTAGCTACAAGCGGCAAGCTTCAAGCTGTAAACTTCCAGCCACCGCAATCCCGCTTGCAGCTTGAAGCTTGCCGCTTGAAGCTGTCTCAGAGAGACCTATGACCGAACAACAACGCCTGGAACTTGAAGCTGCTGCGTTCCGCCGACTGGTCGCGCACCTGGACAGTCGCAAGGATGTACAGAACATCGACCTGATGAACCTCGCGGGTTTCTGCCGCAACTGCCTGTCCAAGTGGTACAAGGCCGCCGCCGACGAACGCCAGATCGAGGTCAGCCTCGATGACGCCCGCGAAGTGGTTTACGGCATGCCGTACGCCGAGTGGAAAGCCCAATACCAGCAAGAAGCCAGCGCCGACCAGCAAGCGGCGTTCGCCAAAGGAAAAACCCATGACTGACCTGAACACCCTGCGCRCCAGCCTCAAGAGCGGCGAACATGCCTTCGCCGATACCCTGGCGTTCATCGCTGCTGGCTATGATTACCAGCCACAAGCCTTCAACAACGGTGGCGTGGAAAACGCCGCCGGACAGAACGAAGGCTCGTGCAAGACCCTCGGCCTGGCGCTGCTGGAAGGCTTGAGTGACGAAGAAGCGCTGCTGGCGTTTGGTGAGCATTACCGCTCTGTGGTTGCTACGCCGGATGGCAGTGACCATGGCAACATCCGCGCATTGATTGCGCAGGGTTTGGCCGGCGTTAAGTTCTCGCAACAACCACTGACCCGCCGCTAATTCCTGCCTGAAATGCAATCCCGGTGGGAGCAAGCCTGCTCGCGATAGCGGTTTGTCAGCCAACACAAGTGCTGAATGTAAAGCCGCCATCGCGAGCAGGCTCGCTCCCACAATGAACAGTATTGCCTGTTAAATCGCGGGTGCAAAAAAACCGGCCGAGGCCGGTTTTTTCATTTCAACGATTTCAGAACTTGGCGTTCTGCAGGTCATCCAGGTAACGCTCTGCGTCCAGGGCCGCCATGCAACCAGCGCCGGCCGAGGTGATCGCCTGACGGTAAACGTGGTCAGCCACGTCGCCAGCAGCAAAGATGCCTTCAAGGCTGGTCGCCGTTGCATTGCCTTCACGACCGCCCTGCACCACCAGATAACCGTCTTTCAAGGTCAGCTGGCCTTCGAACAGCGACGTGTTCGGGGTGTGGCCGATGGCGATGAACACGCCGTCGACTTTCAGCTCGTCGAAGCTGCCGTCGTTGTTCTTCAAACGAGCGCCGGTCACGCCCATGTTGTCGCCCAGCACTTCGTCCAGCGTCGAGTTCAGCTTCAGGACGATCTTGCCTTCGGCAACCCGTGCGTGCAGCTTGTCGATCAGGATTTTCTCGGCGCGGAAGGTCTCGCGACGGTGAATCAGGGTCACTTTGCTGGCGATGTTGGCCAGGTACAGCGCCTCTTCGACAGCGGTGTTGCCGCCACCGACCACGGCCACTTCACGGTTGCGGTAGAAGAAACCATCGCAGGTTGCGCAGGCCGACACGCCTTTGCCCATGAAGGTCTCTTCCGACGGCAGGCCCAGGTAACGAGCGCTGGCACCGGTCGCGATGATCAGTGCGTCGCAGGTGTAAGTGGCGCTGTCGCCCGTCAGGGTGTACGGCTTGGAGGCGAAATCGACGGCGTTGATGTGGTCGAAAACGATTTCGGTCTCGAAGCGCTCGGCGTGTTCTTTCATCCGCTCCATCAGTGCCGGGCCAGTCAGGCCGTGCACGTCGCCCGGCCAGTTGTCGACTTCGGTGGTGGTGGTCAATTGACCGCCAGCCTGCATGCCCGTGATCAGCAACGGCTTGAGGTTGGCGCGGGCAGCATAGACCGCAGCGCTGTAACCGGCAGGGCCGGAACCGAGAATAATCACTCGCGAATGACGTACATCAGACATGACTCACTCCTATCGACCGGCCGGTATTACCTGGCGCGGAACGCCGGATGACCGGCTGGAATAAAAAAAGGACTGTGCAGGCACTTGGGGAAGCGCCGTAGTTGGACAGCCCTGAAAAATAATGGGTGCAGCGTATCGAGGAGGCGAAGATTAAGGAAATACGGATTAACAATCCAGCTCATAGGCGGTCTCTATCCCCTGGAGGCTGATTTAAAGGCGCCTTTGTTACAGTTAATGTCGATGTCGTTACCGCACTTTCGCCTGTGTGGCAAAGCCGGTAAGGTCGGCGCGTTTTCTCATTGTTCGGAGCACGCTATGCCCGCCCCCGTTCTGTCCGGCCCGCAATACCTGCGCGAAGGCCTGAAGCTGGTCTTGAGTCCCGGCCTGCGTTTGTTCGTGTTGTTGCCGCTGGTCATCAACCTGGTGCTGTTCGTCGGATTGATTTACTTCGCCGGCCATCAGTTCAGCCTGTGGGTCGACTCCCTGATGCCTTCACTGCCGAGCTGGCTGAGTTTTCTCAGCTATGTACTTTGGCCGTTGTWCGTCGTTCTGGTGGCGCTGATGGTGTTTTTCACCTTCACCATGATCGCCAACGTGATCGCCGCGCCCTTCAACGGTTTTCTCGCGGAGAAAGTTGAAGTGGTGGTGCGTGGCACTGACGACTTCCCGACCTTCAGTTGGAGCGAACTGATCGCGATGATCCCGCGCACGTTCGCCCGGGAAATGCGCAAACTCGGCTACTTCCTGCCCAGGGCCCTCGCGTTGCTGATCCTGTCATTCATCCCGGTGGTCAACCTGGTCGCTGCACCGCTGTGGCTGCTGTTCGGCGTATGGATGATGGCGATCCAGTACATCGATTACCCGGCGGATAACCACAAACTGGGCTGGAACGAGATGCTCGCCTGGCTGCGCCAAAAACGCTGGCAGAGCATGAGTTTTGGCGGCATCGTTTATCTGGTGCTGCTGATTCCGCTGGTCAACGTCCTGATGATGCCGGCGGCCGTGGCTGGCGCGACGTTGTTTTGGGTGCGTGAGCGTGGCGACCATGCACTGAAGAAAAGCTCCGTCTGAGCAAGAACCGCTGTCGCGGCCGAGCCGCGGACGGTTGCATAACGGGCGACGCAGCACTTAAAAAGAAGCCCACGCAAGGATCCTGCGTGGGCTTTTGTTTGAACGACCGCCCTCTATGTCACCGTAAGAGTAACCACTGGGGAATCTAGCCCAGCAGGGATTTCTAGAACACGGATGTAATGGGTTCCCTTGCCAAGGGTTATGGACCTGGTTTCCTCACCCACTCCATTCACAGAAAAGGGGCCGTCCGAGACCATAGCGCTAACAATCTTGCCCTGTTTTCCAGGTGTAATCTTCACGGTCACTTCCACACGGCCATCCGTGATGATGTCGCCATCGAAGATAGGACGTCCTCCATTGGTGTAGGTCATCTTGGTGATTTTCGGATTCTCACCGCTTCTCACAGTAATGGTGTAGGTCGCTGATCGCGTCCCGCCGACACCTTGCTCTACGGCTATGAGCTCATACGTTTCTCGAGACAGCACCGTCGTCTTGAACTCCCACTTGCCAGGCGCCGTTATCGTGGCTGCCTTCTGCTTGATGGCGCCATAGTAAATGTCGACGTTCTTACCGGTAGCTACCGTGCCTTTGAGCATCAACGGTGTTTCGCTGGTCGTGCCGGTATCGCCAAGCAGAAAGCCTTTGTTGTCCCACACTTCGTTAATCGCCGGATTCACCGCCGCCGTCACGGTAACGGTCCGGGTCGCTGATTCCGTCCCGCCGACACCTTGCTCTACGGCTTTGAACCTATATTCTCTTAGAGAAGACAGTACCGACGTCTCGAACTCCCACTTGCCAGGCTCCGTTATCGTGGCTTGCCCCAGCTTGCTGGCGCCGTCGAAAATGTCGACTTTTTGATCGTCAGCTACCGTGCCTGTCAGCTTCAACGGTGTTTTGTTGGTCGTGACGGTATCGCCAATCGTCGTGCCTGCGACGTCCCT
>NZ_JBFTLU010000429.1:0-3943 GCF_056396605.1 Pseudomonas sp. 05T35 | reverse complement strand
GCGTCGGAACGTCACAGGAAACCGTCTGGCCGGCACTCAGGAGCAAGTCCTGCAGGCGCTGAGTCAGACCTTCCATGTTCAGGGGCTTGGTCAGATAGGCCGTCGGGGCCAGCGGCAATACCTCGCGCACGCTGGCGCTGTCGTTACGGTTGCTCATCAAAATGAACGGCAACACCGGGTTACGCCGCCGCTGACGCACGCTGCGCAGCAAACCCAGGCCATCGACGCCGGAAAGCTCCCAATCGGCGATCACCAGGTCATAAGGATTTTCACYCAGCAGCTCCAGCGCCTGCTGGCCATCGCTGCACAGATCCAGTCGCGCATCGCAGCGCACGTGCAGCAACACCTGCTTKAGCAGGTCTCGAGACCAAGGGTCAGACTCAGCGATCAGCACTCGCGGTACAGCCGGTAAATCAACAGCGGTCATCAGTTCACTCCGAGGCAATACCTGCACCTTAGACAATGCTGGCCATTCGATACAGCGCAAAAGCCGCCGATGTGTTTCAAGTGACAAAAAAAACCCGCCGAAGCGGGTTTTTTGTCGATCAGGTCACACTGGGCAATCAGAGCTCGGCGAAGCACTCTTCCATGATCGCCAGACCTTTATCCAGTTGCTCGTCTGGTGCAGTCAACGGCACCAGTACACGCAACACGTTGCCGTAAGTACCGCACGACAGCAGGATCAGCCCCTTGTCGCGCGCCTTGGCCACGACTTTGGCGACGGCGGCGGCGTTAGGCTTGTGGCTGTCGCCGTTTTCGAACAGTTCAACCGCGATCATCGCGCCCAGGGCACGCACGTCGCCGATCACCGGGTACTTGGCCTGGATGGCTTTGAGGCCAGTGACCAGACGCTCGCCGACTGCCTTGCAGCGATCCAGCAGGTGCTCTTCTTCGAACACTTCCATCACCGCCAGCGCAGCGGCGCAAGCGATCGGGCTACCGGYGTAAGTGCCGCCCAGGCCGCCTGGAGCGATAGCGTCCATGTATTCAGCCTTGCCGCACACACCGGCCAGCGGGAAGCCGCCAGCGATGGACTTGGCAAAGGTGGTCAGGTCGGCAGCGACGCCCATCTGTTCCATGGCGAAGAAGGTGCCGGTACGACCAGCGCCGGTTTGTACTTCGTCCGCGATCAACAGAATGCCGTGCTGGTCGCACAGGGCACGCAGACGCTTCATGAACTCTTTCGGCGCAACGTAGAAACCACCTTCGCCCTGAACCGGCTCGATGATGATGGCAGCGATGTCACGCGGCTCGGCGTCGTTCTTGAAGATGCGCTCGATGCTGGCGATCGAATCGTCGATGCTCACGCCATGCAGTTCGTTCGGGTACAGCGCGCGGAAGATGCCGCCTGGCATCAGGCCCATGCCGGCCGAGTAAGGCACGACTTTACCGGTCAGGCCCAGGGTCATCATGGTGCGACCGTGGTAAGCGCCGGTGAAGGCGATCACGCCGGCACGGCCAGTGGCAGCACGAGCGATCTTGATGGAGTTTTCCACGGCTTCGGAACCGGTGGTCACCAGCAGGGTTTTCTTGGCGAAATCACCTGGAACCTTGGCGTTGATTTTTTCGCACAGTTCTACGTACGGTTCGTAAGCCAGCACCTGGAAGCAGGTGTGAGTCAGCTTGTTCAGCTGCTCGGTCACGGCCGCGATGACTTTCGGGTGCAGGTGACCGGTGTTCAGCACGGCAATACCGCCGGCGAAGTCGATGAACTCGCGACCTTCAACGTCGGTCACGGTGGCGTTCTTCGCATGGTCGGCGAAGATCGGGTGAATCTGGCCAACACCGCGTGGTACAGCGGCTTCACGGCGTTTCATCAGGGATGCGTTGGTCTTGCTCATAAAGTCCTCATTCACCGCTCATCGGGCGGCGTGGTCCAAGGAATACGTGGCGGGGAGGCAACTACGGCRGCATGCGATGATCGACTGCCACAGCTTTCCCGGCCACCGAGAAATAACGTTTGAAGCCCGCAAAGGGACAGCGCTCTCGTGCCCTTTGCGTTTAATTCCTTACCTGATCAGATGCCCAGGCAGAGGTATTTGATTTCCAGATAATCTTCGATGCCGTACTTGGAGCCTTCACGGCCCAGGCCCGAGGCCTTGATGCCGCCGAACGGCGCGACTTCGTTGGAGATCAACCCGGTGTTGACGCCGACCATGCCGTATTCCAGGGCCTCAGCCACACGGAACACACGGCCCAGGTCACGCGCATAGAAGTACGAGGCCAGGCCGAACTCGGTGTCGTTCGACATCGCGATCACTTCGGCTTCGTCTTTGAAGCGGAACAGTGGCGCCAATGGACCGAAGGTTTCTTCCTTGGCCACAGCAGCGCTTTTCGGCACGTTGGTCAGGATGGTCGGCTCGAAGAAGTTGCCTTCCATGACCTTGCCACCAGCCAGCAGGGTCGCGCCTTTGCTCAGGGCATCAGCAATGTGCTCCTGAACCTTGGCCACGGCTTTGCCGTCGATCAACGGGCCAGTGGTGGTGCCTTCTTCCAGACCGTTGCCGATCTTGAGTTTGGCCACGGCCACTTTGAGTTTTTCAGCGAACGCGTCGTACACCGAATCCTGAATGTACAGACGGTTGGCGCAGACGCAGGTCTGGCCGTTGTTGCGGTATTTGGAAATGATCGCGCCTTCGACGGCCTTATCCAGGTMCGCGTCGTCGAACACGATGAACGGAGCGTTGCCGCCCAGCTCGAGGGAGACTTTCTTGATGTCCTTGGCGCATTCAGCCATCAGCTGACGACCGATTTCGGT
Organism: Pseudomonas sp. 05T35; assembly: GCF_056396605.1. Lineage (NCBI taxonomy): Bacteria > Pseudomonadati > Pseudomonadota > Gammaproteobacteria > Pseudomonadales > Pseudomonadaceae > Pseudomonas > Pseudomonas sp. 05T35. The sequence continues at coordinate 1,185 of NZ_JBFTLU010000429.1, read as the reverse complement.
CGAGCCGGTGAAGGACAGCTTGCGCACGATCGGGTTGCTGGTCAGCTCGCTGCCGATGTCGCCGGCGCTACCGGTGACAACGCTCAGCACGCCTTTCGGGATACCGGCACGTTGGGCCAGCTCAGCCAGGGCGAAGGCCGAGTAAGGCGTTTGCGAAGCGGGCTTGAGCACCATGGTGCAGCCGGCGGCCAGGGCCGGGCCAGCTTTACGGGTGATCATGGCAGCCGGGAAGTTCCACGGAGTGATCGCAGCGGTCACGCCGATCGGCTGCTTGATCACGATCAGGCGCTTGTCTGGCTGGTGGCCCGGAATCACGTCACCGTAGATGCGCTTGGCTTCTTCGGCGAACCATTCGATGAAGGACGCGGCGTAAACGATTTCGCCCTTGGCTTCAGCCAATGGCTTGCCCTGCTCCAGAGTCATCAGGCGAGCCAGGTCGTCCTGGTTCTCAATGATCAGTTCGAACCAGCGACGCAGCTTGTTCGCGCGCTCTTTGGCGGTCAGTGCACGCCAGGCCGGCAGCGCTTTGTCAGCGGCTTCGATTGCACGGCGGGTTTCGGCAGCGCCCATTTTCGGCACGGAGCCCAGAATTTCGCCCGTTGCCGGGTTGGTGACGTTGATCGTCTGACCATTGTCCGCATCGACCCAGGCGCCATCAATGAAGGCTTGCTGGCGGAACAACAGGGTGTCTTTAAGCTGCATGTCGGCTTTCCTTAACAGCACCGCGCACGCGCGGAGCAAATTATGATTGTAGAAAGGCGCCTTGAAGGCTGCCGTCAGGGAAATCATTCACCGGGCTGAAGCACATAAATAGCGCACTATTGAAGCTCGTGCGGTTCAGCACCCAGACAAGAGCGTTTGAAATCTCAAACGAATCCTAGGATCAAAGGGGGTAAAGGACAATAGGCTGTTCGAAAAAAAGAACGAAAACGCCGCATTTGCCTTATTTTTCTGATCAACGTAGTAAACACCCGCTCGACGGGCGCGAAACATCAGGCTATTCAGCAGCATGGACGCCCGCAGCGCATATGAGTATCATGGCGCCCGCATTGCACCAGTAGCTCAGCTGGATAGAGTACTGCCCTCCGAAGGCAGGGGTCGTGGGTTCGAATCCCGCCTGGTGCACCATCTTCCTTCCCTTGTATGACAAGGGAATAGCGCTCCTTACAAAAACCGGTCCTGGTC
>NZ_JBFTLU010000428.1:0-3958 GCF_056396605.1 Pseudomonas sp. 05T35 | reverse complement strand
GATTATGACAACTACTGCGACCTGAAACATCGAGCCGAACTCAGGTTCTGAAAACTATGGAGATCAGCTCCCTTTCCCCTCTCCCCCCTGGGGAGAGGGTTGGGGTGAGGGGTGGCTCTTGAACCAAACGCAGATTTCATGGAACGACCCGAGAAAAACTACGCAATGACAAACCCAGCATTCTTCCTAGGCATCGACTGCGGCACCCAAGGCACCAAAGCGCTGATCCTCGATTCGCGCAGCGGTAAAGTCCTCGGTCAGGGCGCCGCCGCCCACAGCCTGATCAGCGACGCCAATGGCCGTCGCGAACAAGACCCCGCCCAATGGCTTGAAGCCTTGACCCTCGCCACTCGCCAGGCCTTGCTCGCCGCCAACATCAGCGGCCAGGAGATTCTCGGCATCGGCGTCTCAGGCCAGCAACACGGCCTGGTCCTGCTCGATGAACAAGGCCAGGTCCTGCGCCCGGCCAAGCTCTGGTGCGACACCGAAACCACCGCAGAAAACCAGCGATTGCTGGCGCATCTGGGCGGTGAAAGCGGCTCACTGGAACGCCTCGGCGTGGCCATCGCACCGGGCTATACCGTGTCCAAACTGTTGTGGACCCAAGAGCAGCATCCGCACGTTTTCGCCCGCATTGCTCACATTCTGTTACCCCACGACTACCTCAACTATTGGCTGACCGGGCGCTGCTGCAGCGAGTTCGGCGATGCTTCGGGTACCGGCTACTTCAATGTGCGAAGCCGCCAATGGGACCTAGAGCTACTGGGCGACATCGATCCCAGTGGCCGCTTGCAAGCGGCGCTGCCCGAACTGCTGGAGGCGCATCAGGCGGTCGGCACGATTTTGCCGAACATCGCCGAACGGTTGGGCATCAACCCAAAGGCGCTGGTCGCCAGCGGTGGCGGCGACAACATGATGGGCGCCCTCGGCACCGGCAATATCCAGCCGGGTGCAATCACCATGAGCCTGGGCTCTTCGGGCACCGTGTATGCCTACGCCGAGCAGCCCAACGTCAGCCCGGACGCGTCAGTCGCGACGTTCTGTTCCTCCAGCGGCGGCTGGCTGCCGTTGATCTGCACGATGAACCTGACCAACGCGACCAGCGCCGTGCGTGAGCTGTTCGATCTCGACCTCTCACAATTCAATGCCCGGGTCGAGCAGTCACCGATCGGCGCCGAAGGCGTGAGCATGCTGCCGTTCCTCAACGGCGAGCGCGTCCCCGCCCTGCCCCACGCCACGGGCAGCCTGCTGGGGCTGAACATGACCAACCTGACCCAGGCCAACCTTTGCCGCGCAGTGGTTGAAGGCACTACCTTCGGTTTGCGTTATGGCCTGGACCTGCTGCGCCACAACGGATTGCAGAGCCGCAGCATTCGCCTCACCGGTGGCGGCTCGAAAAGCCCGGCATGGCGGCAGATGGTCGCGGACATCATGAATACCCCGGTGGTGTGCACCGAACACAGCGAGGCGGCAGCCCTCGGTGCAGCGATTCAGGCGGCGTGGTGCGAGTCGGCCGCCGGTACCCAGCAAAGTCTGTTGGCGTTGTGCGAGCGCTGTGTCAGCCTTGACCCCACCAGCGAAACCCAACCCATTGCGGCGAATGTAGCGGCCTACCAACAGGCCTATGAGCGTTATCGCCAACAGGTCGCAACCCTTTAAAGAGTGAACAACTATGTATCTGGTGTGTGGAGAAGCACTGTTCGATTTCTTCAGCGAAAACGCGGTGAGCGGTCAGGCCTCGACCGTGAACTACAAGGCAATTGCCGGCGGATCACCGTTCAACGTGGCGGTCGGCTTGCGCCGATTGGGGGTGGACTCGGCGCTGTTCGCCGGGCTGTCCACCGACTACCTCGGCCGTCGCTTGCAGCAGGTGCTGGCGGACGAAGGGGTGCGTGCGGATTATTTGCTGGACTTCGACGCACCCACCACACTGGCGATGGTTGCGGTGGGTGCCAACGGCTCGCCACATTACAGCTTTCGCGGTGAAGGCTGCGCTGATCGTCAGCTCACGCTCGCCCATCTGCCAGAGTTGAGCGATGAGGTGCGCGGTCTGCACATCGGTTCGTACTCGCTGGTGGTGCAACCGATTGCCGATACGCTGCTGGCGCTGGTGCGCCGGGAAAGCGGCAAACGCCTGATCAGCCTCGACCCGAATGTACGACTCAATCCCGAACCGAACATCGAGTTATGGCGCTCACGGATTGCCGAGTTGGTAAAGCATGCCGACCTGATCAAGGTCAGTGACGAAGACTTGAGCCTGCTGTATCCAGGCCGCGAGCCGCAGAGCGTGATCGACGGCTGGCTGGAATATCGCTGCCAATTGGTGTTCCTGACCCGTGGCGGCCAGGGCGCGACGGTGTTCAGCCGCCGCCACGGCAGCTGGTCCGCACCGGCAAGCAAAGTGGTCATTGCCGACACCGTCGGTGCCGGTGACACCTTCCAGGCTGCGTTGATCACCTGGCTGACCGAGCAACAGCTCGATTCAGTCGACGGCTTGCAGCGCTTGAGCCGCGAACAGATCGACACGATGCTAAGGTTCGCCATCAGCGCAGCGGCGCTGACCTGCAGCAAGACCGGGCCGGATTTGCCGTATCGGCACCAGTTGGAAATGCGCTGAATGTGAGGGCCTCTTCGCGAGCAAGCCCGCTCCCACAGGAGATCTGAGTCGTATGCAGAGTTTGCATCACATGAAGATCCAATGTGGGAGCGAGCCTGCTCGCGATGGCATTCTGTCAGGCGCTACAGAATCGAAAAGTTGTAACTCACAATCAACCGGGTCTCATCCACATCCCGGGCGAACTGCTCGTAGTTGGTCCGGTACGTCGCGTTGCGTAGCCGCAGGCTCAGGTCCTTGAACGTCCCACTCTGCACTACATACTTGAGCTCGCTGTCGCGCTCCCACTCCTTGCCTTCCTGCTCGCTGCCCGGCACCTTGATGTGATCGCCATTCACATAGCGGGTCAGGAAGCTCAAGCCATTGAGGCCGATGGCCTTGAAGTCGTAGTCGTAGCGCAACTGCCAGGAACGCTCCTGGGCCGCAGCGAAGTCGTTGACCTGCACATAGTTGACCAGATACGGGTTACTGCCATCCAGGTACGGCATCGAGTTGTCACCGATCATTCGCTGCCAGCCGGCGCTCAGCGTGTGACCGTCGAGGGTGTAGCCGAGCATGCCACTCAAGGCKCGGTTCTCAATGGAGCCGGCGCGAGCGGCGCCGCTGTCGGCACTATCGAGTACACGCAGGTCAGCCTTCATCAGGCCCGAGCCTAACGGCTGGTTGGCCAGCAAACCGACAAAGTGCTGACGGTAGATGTCTTCCAGTTCGGCGTAGTGATACTGAGCGCTCAGGCGTTCGTTGAACTTGTAATCGATGCCATACATATCGAAGTGATCAGCCGTGACGTTGCAGGCGTAACGCTTGTTCTTGCAGTGCACGCGGATGTCCTCGGCGTCGGTGGAGTCCCGGGCGGTGTACTTGTCCAGGCGTGCGGCCGTGAAGGTCAGGTCCTTGAGTTCTTTCGATGTGAGCATTGCACCGTTGAACATCGTTGGCAGCAGACGACCGTCGTTGTATTTCAGCAACGGCAGGTCCGGCAGCAATGCGCCGTACTTCAGGACGCTCTGCGAAACGCGGACTTTGGCCGTCAGGCCCAGCTTGGCGTATTGGTCTTTCGAACCGCGTGGGTTCTCCCCGGTTGACGGCAACAAGCCGCTGTTGCTGCTGTCGGGGCTGGAATCAAGCTTGAGGCCGAGCATGCCCAATGCATCGACACCGAACCCAACGGCGCCTTCGGTGTAGCCCGATTGCAGATTGAGAATGAAACCCTGGGCCGACTCGTCACGTTTCGACGCACCCTGCTCGTTCGAGGTATGCCCGTCACGAAAATCGCGGTTGAAATACACCGTGCGCGATTCGACTTTGGCGCTGCTGTCTTCGATAAAACCGCTGGCCTGGGAG